>JAUWSZ010000102.1 GCA_030609865.1 bacterium
CAGGCGAGCGAGCGTCGCAGGACCTCGCCGCCATTCCTACGCACCCAGATTCCGTGGGCAATCACCAGCCTCTCCACATCCCATTCCAGGGCTTCGCGCAGGGCCGCCCGGGCTGCCCGACGGTTCCAGAAACTTGCCCGCCATTCCCGTGGGGTGCTGCCGTTGGGGCCCACCAGACCGTCGAAGCGCATGAGCAGGCCGCGCAGGCCCCGGACGGTATGGGGATCGAACTTCTGGACCAAGTCGCAGATGAGTGCCGACCTCGAACGAGGATGATAGAAAACCACCTCCTCCATGAAAAGGCTGCCGCGGAAGACAACTTGGTCGATCTCCCCGGCCCAGGCGGCGTCGGGTTCGTCGCTAAGCTCGGCGTCAAAGGAGAGGTCCCGACGCTTCTTGGCCAAACCCGGCGGCGCATAGAGACGCGCATCCGGGTAGGCGGAGGCCCAGTCGGGTAGGAATAGGTGGTGGAGCTTGTTGGGTTCCACCAGATGTCGGACGGGACCCAGGGAGTCTATTTCTGCCGCCAGGCCTTCCGTCAGGCTCGTAGGCGACCAAACCCAGAGTTCACCGTTCGAGAGGCGCACCACCGCCATGCGCGTGGGATAAGGAAAGCCGTAGAAGGAGACGGTCTGTCCTTCCGCGATCCAGATTTCATCTCCGATCTGTTGCAGAACAGTCTGCTCTTTTTTCTGGGGCTGCATACTCAAAATCGTCATGACAGGAGAAAAAGGGATAGAAAATAACCGTTGTCAACCTGAGAGTATCAGGTTTTTGGAAAATTACAAATCATTGACTCTATTATCCTCATTCTCTAGATTTTAGTACGATTTCGAGCTTGTGTCCTACACCAGCCCGGGAGGCATTCCATGTCACAGAGAAAAAATGCCAGAAGTCTCAGACTTCCACCCGCTGCTAATGCGCTGATCATCGTGATGAGTTTGTCCACTGTTCTGGGTTGCGCTTCCAAGCACAGATCCCCGGATATCGGAGAGCTTTACAACAGATCGGCAAGGTATCACGACGAAAGGCGCAACCCGATTGTGCTGATCCCCGGGATGCTTGGCTCTAAACTGGTCGATTCAGAGACGGGTAGAGTCGTCTGGGGCGCTTTCGGTGGAGGCTATGCCAACCCTCAGAGGCCCGAAGGAGCGCGTTTGATCGCTCTGCCCATGCAGGAGGGCCTCCCGCTGAGTGGACTCCAAGATGCCATCGTGCCGGCCGGGGCACTGGATCGTCTGAAGGTGAAGGTAGCCGGCCTGCCAATCGAAATAGGAGCGTACGTTCATGTCATGGAGGCGCTCGGAATCGGTGGGTATCGAGACGAGCAATTGAGTGAGGCGGGTGCAATCGACTATGGAGACGATCACTTCACCTGCTTCCAATTCGCTTACGATTGGCGGCGCGACAACTCGGAGAATGCCAGGCGCCTGCATGAGTTTCTCCTCGAGAAACGGTCGTACGTGCAATCCGAGTACGAAAGACGCTATGGGCTACCGAATTTCGATGTGAGGTTCGACATTGTCGCTCATTCAATGGGCGGCCTGATAGCCAGGTATTACCTTCGTTACGGACCGGCTGACCTGCCCGAAGATGGATCCATGCCGCCACTCACTTGGGCGGGGGCTCATTACGTGGATCGTGCGATACTGGTTGGTCCACCTAACGCCGGCTCAGTGAAGGCCTTTGTTCAACTCCTGCAAGGCAAGAGGTTTGCGCCAACCTTGCCCCATTATGAACCGGCCGTACTGGGGACGTTTCCTGCCCTCTATCAACTCCTTCCGCGGGAGAGACACGGTGCGTTCAAGAAGGCCTCAGACCGGAACCCGACGCTCGAGAACATCCTGCGGCCGGAAACGTGGGAGGAAATGGGCTGGGGGTTGGCGGCAACCGATCAAGACCGGGTGATTCAGTGGTTACTCCCGGACGCAGAGACCCAAGCGGAGCGACGTCGCATCGCACTCGATCATCAACGGAAATGCCTGAACCGTGCCGAGCAATTCTTTGCCGCCCTCGATGTACCTGCCCAGCCACCGGAAGGGCTCACTCTTCATCTCATCGCCGGAGACGCCTTGCCTACGCCCGCCTCTGTTTCCATCAACACGCATGACGGAGAGATCGCGACCATCAACAAAAAACCAGGTGATGGGACGGTCCTGCGCAGCAGTGCACTCATGGACGAAAGATTGAGCGGAGAGTGGTCACCAACGCTTGTATCCCCTATCCACTGGAATCAGGTCTTGTTCCTCTTTACCGGGCATCTGGAAATGACAAGAGATCCAGCCTTCACCGACAACCTGCTCTTCCTTCTACTGGAACAACCGCAGTGAGTGGGTTGAATGACGGGCCTTACTTCATGTCCCATTTCAAGAAGGCGTGGGGCGCGAACTCCAACGGATCGGCTTCGGCCACAACCGCCCCGCTCTTCATCGAGTTGTCGCCCCGCGTGTAGATGGCTCCGAGCACCCTGACAACCTCCACCTCGGCCCACGGGTCATAATCCGACGGGTTGAGAATCACCTCCGCCTCCCCGATCCGGACCTCCTTCGGCCTCATGAGGGTCACTTGCTTCACCAGGCGGGGATTGTAGTCGAAACCCATGCCTTCTGCGGCTGGGAAATGCTTGAAGTTGTAGGAAATCGCATCGATTGCGCCGGCCGGATCCATGCCTGTGCCCACGATCATCTCCTGGGCATCTTCCACGTTCGGCTTCCCGGTCATCTTCGCTCGAATCTCCATGAAGCGTATGCCTCGCCTCTCGCACCAGCCCTCGAGGGTATCCCCCTCCCGCTTGAACTGTATGTCACCGATCTTCTTTGGAAAACCAAAGATCTCCCGCCCACCGGCCATGGCAATGTCGTTGGTTACCGGCATCGACAGGCAGTACCCGCCCTCTTCCCCTTCCCATTCCGCTCTCAAGAACAGAGCGCTCTCCTTGTAGATCACGTCGAAATTGGTGCGGGGGTAGTCGGCAACGAAGGCCATCGCAATCGGCCGGCCGGCCGGCTTCAGGGGCGGGGGCAGCAATCGACGGACGATTTCCGGCTTGGTTTCCCACAGGACGACAAGCATCTCAGCGTCGTAGAAATCGGCCGTTTCGTTCCGACCCGCCAGAATCGCCTCCAGAGATTTTACGAAACCCATGGCACACCTCCCGTACGTGATTGAAAAGTATCCAGTATACAAGAACCAGAACGCGGATGGAACCGGGCGAAAAGGGGGCCAAAAGAGGGCCCTTGACAAGACATATGCAACCTTCTTAAAGTTCAGAACCCGCCGCGATTGCCGGAGATGGGAATCGGCTTTCGGGCACCATCCCGTTTTCAGTGGAGGCAGGAAAAGATGCCCATCCGAGAGATCCTGGACCACGTTTTCAAGGGGCGCGTTCCACCGCCGCGTCTCTTGCCGGAGACCCTGCTCGACCTCGTTGCCCATCTCAGCAGCGCGAGGGGGCGCGTTTCCGAGCTGAACTCCATCGAACGATTGCTGACGGCCATGCGACATAAGGAGCCGGATCATGTTCCCTGCACCACCCTGATGGGCGGCGCATGCCGACGGCTCATTGGCGCGTCCTTTGATGAATTTTCGCAAGACGTTGATGTCGCCACGCGAGCCGGCATGCTAGCCCTCGATTTGATAGGGGGGGACGTTGCCTTGCTCGGGCTGGATCTGTCCGTAGAGGCCTCTGATTTCGGACAATCCGTCATCTACCCGAAGAACTCCACGGTCCATCCCGACTACGAGAACCCATTCCTCTCCGATCACACAGATTACCGCAAAGTGAAGAGAATCGACGTGAAGGTGGCCCCTCGGATGCAACGGGTTATCGAGATGGCCCGAAGGTCGGTAGAGGCAAAAGGCACGAGCAAGGTGTTTGTCCCGGTCGTCTCGAGCCCTGCTTCGGTGCTCGCCATGATGAGAGGTGCGGAACAGCTCTTCCGAGACTGTGTCCTCTATCCGAAGGAGGTCATGGCCGCCATGGAGGTCGTCACCGGGGTTCTGATTGATTACATTGATGCCCTGTGTGATGCCGGGCTCATAACGATTTGCCCGGACATGTTGTTCTGTGCTCGAAGCGGGCTCGGAAAAGAGCTCTGGGAGAAGATCGAAGGCCCCTTCGGCCGGGAGATCGCGGCCGCCATTCACCGTAGGGGTCGTTTCGTCGTACTCCACAACTGCGGGGATGGCCCTTATTTCGATTCCATGATCCGCTTCATGGATCCTGAGGCGATCACCTTCGCCCGTCTTCCGGATGACTGCGGGGACCGCAAGGCACTGAAGAAGCGCTACGGGGATCAGACCACACTCATCGGAAACGTGGAGACGTCTCTTCTCTACGAGGGGAGTCCCTACGAGGTTATGGAAGAATGTCGGCGGATCATCGAGGATTTGGGCGATGGAGGGGGATTCGTTCTCGCCCCCGGGTGCGAATACCCGCCGAACGCCAACCTTCTCAACGCCGTCGTTCTGGTCGAAACCGCCCGCCGATATGGGTAACGGAAGGGGGAATATGGGCAGCCACGTGCAGTCAAGAGCGGGCGAAACCCTGAAGTTCACCGACCTCGTGCCAGGATTTCTTGGCTTGTCCTGGCGAATTCCTTCGATCGTGAAGACCATGCGGGGGATTCTGGGCTTTCGGAATGACAGCCCCCTGTCGATGGGGACCATTCTCGAAAGGAATGCCGAGAAGTATGCCACGAACACGGCCCTGTTGTATGATGACATTCGCATCACCCACGAGGCGTTCAACAGCAGGATCAATCAGTACGCCCATTATCTCTCTTCCCGGGGCGTAAACAAGGGTGACATCGCACTCGTGCTGGTGGACAACCGGCCCGAGCTTCTGATGGTCATCGGTGCGCTGTCAAAGCTCGGTGCGGTGGCTTCTCTGATCAACCCCAACCAACGGGGCAAGGTTCTTCTCCACAGCATCAACCTGACCCGGGGCAGGACATTCATCGTGGGGGAGGAGCTGCTCGAGGCCTTCGAGGAAATGAGGGGCGAGCTTAGGTTGACCGCTGATGACCGGCTGTATTACCAACCGGAAACCGGGCAGAAGGCTGCTCCACGTGGGTATGACAATCTCGAGGAGGAGATCAGGGACCAACCCAGCAGCAACCCTCCGACCACGAAAGAGATCAGGCTCGGGGACCCTTTTGCTTACGTGTTCACCTCCGGGACCACGGGCCTGCCCAAGGCCTCGATTCAGACCCATCGGCGCTGGTTCAGCGCCATGTACTGGTTCGGCAAGATCGTCATGAACCTCAAACCCACGGACGTCCACTACTGTCCATTGCCCTTCTGCCACACGAACGGCCTGAATGTGTCCTGGTCGTCGGCTGCGGGATGCGGCACGGCCCTAGCCATGAGGCGCAGGTTTTCGGCAACCCATTTCTGGTCGGACACGCGCAAGTTCAACGCCAATTCATTCATCTACGTGGGGGAGGTGTGCCGCTACCTGATGAACCAGCCGGCGCGTCCCGACGACCGGGACAACCCGATCCAGGCGATTGTGGGCAACGGGCTTCGGCCGGATATCTGGAAGGCCTTCAAGAAGAAGTTCGGCATCTCGAAGGTCTACGAACTGTACGGGGCCGCCGAGGCTCCCCTCATCTTTTCAAACATACTCAACGTGGACTGCACCGTCGGCACCTGCCTGACACCCTTTGCCATCGTCCGGTACGACACCGACGCTGATGAACCCGTCCGGCGTGAAGACGGGTTCATGGAGAAGATCGGCCCCGGAGAGACGGGCCTTCTCCTGGCGGAGATCTCGGAGAGTATGCCCTTTGCCGGCTACACCGAAAAGGAGGAGACGGAAAAGAAGATATTCCGGGACGTCTTCGAGAAAGGGGACGCGTGGTTCAACTCCGGGGACCTCGTCTTCAACCAGGGCTTCAAGCACATCCAGTTCGTCGACCGGCTTGGAGACACCTTCCGCTGGAAGGGAGAAAACGTATCTACTTCAGAGGTGGAAAAGGTCATCAACACCCTGGATCAGGTCGACGAATCGACCGCCTACGGTGTCCTGATCCCCGGCACGGACGGCCGTGCAGGGATGGTGGCCATCATCCCGGCAACGAGTGTGGAGGCCTTCGACCTCAAGGCCCTGGCAGAGACCGTACGCAAGGCCCTGCCCTCCTGCGCGGTGCCGAAGTTCGTGCGCTTCAAGGAGGCGTTCGAAACAACCGGAACGCACAAGATCAAGAAGAAGGTGCTCAGGGATGAGGGGTTTGATCTCGGGGTCGTGGACGATCCCCTATATGTGCTCCTGCCCGAGGGTGCTGCGTACCAGCCGTTGACCAAGGAGCTGTATCAGGAAATCGCAACGGGCAAACATCGCTTCTAAAAAGGAAGAGCACCGAAGGATAAACTGAAGGAGGTCTGCAATGCACGCTGATGCAAGATTAAAGGAACTGGGGCTGGAGCTTCCGTCGCCTGCAGCACCTGTAGGCAACTATGTTCCCGCTGTCCGCACGGGGAATCTCGTCTTCCTGTCCGGCCACGGTCCGGTCGGGAAAGATCGGGTCGTTACGGGCAAATTGGGCGTTGACTTGACCGTGGAGGAAGGATACGAGGCGGCAAAGATCGTTGCCATCGGGCTCCTCGGCTCCCTGAAGGACCTGATCGGCGACCTGGACAAAGTCCGCCGGATCGTCAAGCTTCTCGGGATGGTCAACTGTGACCCGGCCTTCATGGAGCAACCACGTGTGGTCGACGGCGCCTCTGATCTCCTGGTCGAAGTGTTCGGCGAGAGAGGGAAGCACGCGCGTTCAGCCGTCGGGATGAACGCCCTGCCCTTCAACATTGCGGTGGAAATCGAGATGATCGTAGAGGTGGAGGATTAGCCTAACTGTCCGAGTCCCAGGGTACCCGCTTTCCGTCTTCCGTATAACGGTAGAACCCCTTGCCGACCTTTCTTCCCAGGCGACCTTCGTTGACCATTCGCTCCACCAGATCGGAGCGCGGCACGAGGTGGTCTTCCCCGAGCGCCTTCATCGCCTTCCCGACGCGCAGGAAGGTGTCCAGGCCCGCATTGTCCGCGATCTCAAAGGGGCCGACGCTCCAGCCCAGCCCAAGGCGCATGCCGATGTCGATGTCTTCCGGGCTTACGATGCCTTCGTCTATCAACTCCGCGCACTCGCGGAAGGCGGAGAACAGAATGCGGTTGATCACGAATCCCGGGATGTCTCGGCGGACGGGAAGAGGCCATTTCCCCAAAGACTGGACAAAGGCCACCCCGCGGGCAAAGACGTCATCCGCCGTCTTCTCTCCCTTGATGACTTCCACCAGCGCCATGAAAGGAACCGGGCCGAAGAAATGCAG
>JAUWSZ010000559.1 GCA_030609865.1 bacterium
CGGGGCCGTCACATTTGATGAAGCAGTATCTGCCCATTGTCGTCACGAGGCTCATGATTCCCGTCCTCTCACGTACGGTTTTGAAAGATGGTCGTCTTAATTAGACGCGAAAGAGCGGGGAGAAGTTCCCTAATGCGGCAGAGCCGCAGGTCAAAGGTGAAAGGTAAAAGGGTCAAGGTGAAAGAGAGAATCTGAAACCTCTCCCACCTTTCAGCTCCCACCTTTGACCTTCGACCTTTCACCTTGTTCAATTTGCCGATACGGAGGTTCTGCAAACATCTATGCAAAAAGCGTGGATGTTCCGATGAAAGACTCTAACGTCCGCAGCATTTTTTGTACTTCAGCGGTTTTCCGTTCGCATCGATCGCACCGCACGGGCAGGGGTCGTTCCTGCCCACCTTCTCGCCTCCCCTCCGAAAAGGTTTTCGCTTCGTGTCGCTCTCGGAGGTGTTGGTCTGGATCGCGTTGGGGTCGTACCCGTGGTCCGTGGCCTGTGCCGGGGTTCCCCCCTCCTCCATCGACCGGACCACCGGCTTGGGAGCGTCCTGTTTTCTCTCTACAAAGGTGGCGCGAAACACCTCCTCAGCGCTCTCCTGCTGGAAATGCTCCATCATCTCCGAAAAGATGTCGAACCCTTCCCGCTTGTACTCGTGCAGGGGATTCCGCTGTGCGTACCCGCGAAGCCCGATCCCCTCTTTCAGGTGATCCATGGCGTAGAGGTTGTCCATCCAGTGACGGTCCAGGGTCTCGAGCATCCGTTGCCGGATGAAGCCCTCCAGGCTTCGTTCCTTGCCGAAGATGCGGTCCAGGAGTTGGGGAGGGTGTTCTTGGATCCGTTCCACGACCTGTTCGATATCTTTTTCCTTTCTTGCGTACGTATCCCGAAAGGCAGCTTCCAGCCTTTCGGTGATCTCTTCCGGCGAGGGGGGGCCGTTGTCCTGGCGGGAGAGATTCTTCGAGATCAAGTACCGGCGAGCGATCTCCGACTCGAGCCCTTTCAGGTTCCAGTCATCCGGGTGGACCCCCTCCGGCAGATACTTGTCGAGCAGTTCTTCCTGTATTTCTTCCATCAATTCAAAGAATATCTCTTTGATCTCGGGGGTGCTCATGATCTCCTTGCGTTTTGCATAGATGATCTCCCGCTGCTTGTTGTTCACGTCATCGTATTCGAGCAGGTGTTTTCGGACCGAGAAGTTCCGGGCCTCGACTTTCCGCTGGGCGTTCTCGATGGCGCGCGTGACGAGCCCGTGCTCGATCGCCTCCCCCCGCTGCATGCCGAGCCTCTCCATGATGCCGCCGATTCGATCCGACCCGAAGATGCGCATCAAATCGTCTTCCAGGGAGAGGTAGAAGCGGGACGAACCCGGGTCCCCCTGCCTGCCCGAGCGTCCCCGCAGCTGGTTGTCGATGCGGCGGCTTTCGTGTCGCTCGGTGCCCAACACGTGGAGCCCCCCGTAGTCCGGCACCCCCGGCCCGAGGACGATGTCGGTGCCTCGCCCCGCCATGTTCGTGGCAATCGTGATCGCCCCCGGCTGGCCCGCCTGGGAGATGATCTTCGCCTCTTTTTCATGGTGCTTTGCGTTCAAGACCTCGTGAGAGACTCCCTTCTTCTTCAGCATCTTCGAGAGCCGCTCCGACCTCTCGATCGATACGGTGCCCACGAGCACGGGCTGCTTCCTCTCGTAGCAATCCAGGATATCCTCGACGACGGCCTCGAACTTCTCGTCCTCGGTCTTGAAGATCACGTCCGCATAATCGGTCCGAACCATCGGCTCATTCGTGGGGATGACCATCACGTCGAGCTTGTAGATATTCGCGAATTCGACGGCTTCCGTGTCCGCCGTTCCGGTCATCCCGGCCAGCTTCTCATAGAGCCGGAAGTAGTTCTGCAAGGTGATGGAGGCGATGGTCTGGGAGGCCTTTGCGATCGTCACGCCCTCTTTTGCCTCCAGGGCCTGATGCAGTCCATCGCTGTACCGCCTGCCGGGCATCATGCGGCCCGTGAATTCATCGACGATGATCACTTCCCCGTTGTGCACCACATACTCGACGTCCTTTTCGAACAGCGTGTAGGCCTTCAGGAGCTGGGTGATGTTGTGGATCTTCTCGGTCTTCTCCTCGAACTGCTGTCGGAAAAGGGCCTTCTTCTCCTCTTTTTCGATCAACGACAGAGAATCGTCCTTTTCGATCTCGTAGAAGGAATCATCCAGGTCCGGGATGATGAACAGGTCCTTCTCGTTCCCGGAGAGCTCGTTCTGGCCGTCTTCGGTAAAGTCCACGTTGTGTTCTTTCTCGCTGATCGTGTAGAGAAGCCCCTCTTCCAGCTCGCCCAGCCGCTTGTCCCGCATCAGCTCGTTTTCCACCTGGAGCATCTTTTTTTTGGCGTTCTTGTTCTCGGCAATGTACTCGAGGAGCATCTTGTTCTTCGGGTCACCCCTTTCGACCTTCAGCAGTAGAAAGAACTTCTCCCAGTTGTCCGGATCCTCTTCATCGTACTTTCGCGCCTCCTCGAAGAGGCGGTTCGCGATCGAGCGCTGCCGCGAAACGAGCTGCCGGACGGGCAGGTTGAACACGTGGTAGCGGTGCGAGGACTTCTCGACCTGGCCCGAGATGATCAGCGGTGTTCTGGCTTCGTCGATCAGGATGCTGTCCACCTCGTCCACGATAGCGTAGTGATGTTCCGGTTGGACGCACTCGTCGGGGTCGATCTTCAGGTTGTCCCGCAGGTAGTCGAACCCGAACTCGTTGTTGGTCCCGTAAGTGATGTCGCAGCTGTAGGCCGCCCGGCGGTCTTCGTTGTCCATGTCGTGCTGAATGACGCCGACGGTGAGCCCCAGGAACTCATAGATCGGGCTCATCCAGTCCCGGTCCCTGCGGGCCAGGTAGTCGTTGACCGTGACGATGTGTACGCCTTTCCCCTCCAGGGCATTCAGATAGGCCGCCAGTGTGGATGCGAGGGTCTTGCCTTCCCCGGTCTTCATCTCCGAGATCTTTCCCTGGTGCAGGGCGAGTCCACCGACCACCTGAACATCGAAATGGCGCATCCCCAGGGTGCGACACGAGGCTTCCCGGACGGCAGCGAAGGCCTCCGGCAACAGGTCGTCCAATGTTGCTTCCTGCGCCAGGCGCTCTCGGAATTCGTCGGTCTTGGCCCTCAACTGTGCATCCATCAGGGAACGCATCTCCGGTCCGAGCAGATTGACAGCATCCACCAGGGGATAAACCTTTCTCAGGTCCCTTTCGTGTTTGCTTCCGAATATCTTCTGAATGTAC
>JAUWSZ010000315.1 GCA_030609865.1 bacterium
CTGCGAGCCACCCTGCGGCAGGACCCGGACATCATCCTCGTGGGCGAGATCAGGGACCAGGAGACCGCCGAACTCGCCCTACGGGCGACGAACACCGGGCATCTGGTCCTCTCCACCCTGCACACGAACGACGCCGCGTCTGCCATCAACCGATTGCTCGATCTTGGTGTGAGCGCGAGCATCCTCGCCTCCTCCTTGAGCATAATCGTGGCCCAGCGGCTCCTGCGAAAGATCTGCGCCCGGTGCGCCACCTCGAGACCGATCGCACCCGACGAACGAGAAGTGTTCGCCCGCAACAAACTCGAGCCGCCCTCGGAGGTCCTGGAGCCACAGGGCTGTGAATACTGCCACAATACCGGTTACAGGGGACGGGTGGGCATCTATGAGGTCCTTCGCGTCGACCGGGAAATCGAACAGATGATCTACAAGGGCGCCCCGCACAGCGAGATCGAGGACGCCGCCGCCAGAGGCGGGACTGTTCTCCTCAAGCATCAGTCGCTGCAGAAGGCGGCGCAGCAGGTCACCTCTGTTGAAGAGGCCCTCCGGGTGGTAGCACATGGCTAGGCTCCGGTATCAGGCGATCGATCAGGGTGGAAAGGTCCGCCGGGGAACGGTCGTTGCCTTCCACGAGGCTGACCTCGAAGACCGTCTCCGCGACCGGGGCCTCACCCTCATCTCGAGCAAGCCGGTCAAGGACGACAGCAAGATCAGCAAGCTTGCCGGCGGCAAGATCAAGCCCCGGATGCTCGTCGAATTCTACCGGAGATTCGCCCAGACAGTGGAGATGGGGCTGCCGATACTGACCGGCCTGGAAGAGAACGCCAAGGTGATCCCTTCCAAGCCCCTCAAGAGAGTGATCGAGGACGTCAAGGGGGCCCTGGAGGACGGAAGCACCCTGTTCGATGCCATGGGCCGGTTTCCGAAGATCTTCGAGAAGCTCGACCTGGGCATCATCAGGATGGGCGAGCAGTCAGGCGTCCTGCCGCAATGCCTGAAAGACCTGGCAGACTTCCTGGAATGGAAAGAGGATCTCCGAGGGACCATCAAGAGGGCCACGATCTACCCCTGCTTCGTCCTGCTGGCCATGACCGGCGTAATCGGGGTCTGGGTGGGATACGTGCTCCCGCAGGTCGGATCCATGCTCCTGGATATGGGTGTAGAGCTCCCCGGCATAACGAAGGCCATCCTCACCACCAGCGAGTTCCTCCAGGCAAACTGGAAATTGTTGGTCTTCGGGGTCTTCGCGCTCATCGCCTCGGTCTACCTGCTGCAGAAGACGAAGCGGGGGAAGAAGATTTTTCACAAGTACCTGTTGCGGGTGCCCATCATGGGCGACCTGGCCGCCAACATCTCCTACGCCCGGTTGAGCCGCAACTTCGCGACCATGCACCGGGCCGGTATGACGATCCCGAAGATATTCAGCGTCCTGTCGGACAACGTCCTGGGCAACCGCCACTTGGAGGCACAGGTGGCACTGGCCTACCACGAGCTTCAAATGGGCCAGTCGCTCGCGGAGAGCTTTCAGAACGCCGGCGGCTTTCCCCCCCTTCTGGTGGGAGGCATCCGCCACGGGGAGGTCACCGGAAGCCTGGAGGAGTCGTTCAATCGCATGGGCACGTACTATGACGGCGAGGTGAAAAGGGCGGTGGAGGTGCTGATCAATGCCTTCGAGCCGGCCATCATGCTCCTCCTCGGCGGGGTGTTCGGGGTCATCATCCTGTCGATCATGCTGCCGCTGTATGATGTACTCGGCGGACTCGGCCAGGCGTATTGAACTCCAACCCTGACCTTCTTCCAAGCGGGGAGAAGGGCCCTCACCAATAGTTGTGTTCCCCTCGTCTCATCAGTGCTGACCCGTGGGGGGTCAAAACTTGATTATTGATTATTGCCAGTCATCGGCGGGCCGGCATTCTTCAAATCCTGCTGAATCGGGATAAGAAAGTCCAGGTAAAATTTGAGGAATTTAAATCAATAATCAAGGTTTGACCCCTAATCTGACACCTGATCACGATGTTCAGGAAGAGTCTTGGGTGGGGCTAGGGGACGTCGATGGTGTAGCCCCTGCCGGCCACGAAGATGGGCGTGTCGGGGGTTGAGGCAGCGGGCGATCCGCCCCCCCCGTTGGTGTCCCGGACAGAGACCTGGGTTCCGGACAGGATTTGGTAGCTACCCGAAGCCCCGGCAATCAGCGTGCCCAGGTTGCTCCCAAGGGTGTGATTGTAAGCATACACGGTGGATGCAGAGCTGTTGATCACGGCCAGCGTGAGGTACTCACACAACTCGCTGTAGAGTTCGTGCTCGCCGATGTAGACGACGAGGTCGTCGAAGGTGTCAGTCGGGGAAAACCGTATGTAGTTCGGGACCCCGGTGTTGTTGTTTCCCTGGTGCGAGCCGGTGGTTACGCTATCCAAGATATTTCCGTCTCCGTCCGCATCCATGGGCCCGGAGCTGACGAGAATGACTGCCACTGAGAAGGCGGTGGACGACCCGTCGCCGTCGACCACGTCCGGAGACCCGGAAAGGCCTGCCTTCAACGCACCGCAGGTGGTCTGCAGGTCGGTCGACAGGTTGGGGTCGAGCTCATACCGGAGGACCCTCTTGTAAAAATCCGTCGGTTTGAGCTTCAGGTCCAGGTAGGGGAACCCCCCGGCAGTCGCGCCATCCCCGGTTCCGTCCTGGTCCGTATCGGCCGAGGGCAGAATCCCTTGCGTGCTGGCGTAGCTGATCAGCGCCTCCTTGGCCTGATGCAGGTAGTCGATCGACTCGTTCCTGGCCTTTCGTTCGGTCAGCATCCCCATGACGAACGCCCCCCCTCCGGCCAGGACACCGATGACGATCATCACGATGGCGATCTCGATCAGGGTGAACCCTTGCCGCTCCGCAAGGCGGCGGGGAAATCGAGAGAAGGGGTTCGTCATGGCTGGCCTCTCTTTCCGTGTACCTAGAATCGGCCGGGCAGAAGAAAAAAAGGGCACAACACCGTGTGCCCTTTGCATGGTTCCATCTTGAACAACCACGGCCTAGAAAAGCATATAGAAGGTGCCCACCGTGTTCCCGGGGGTGTAGTCCTCGCTTGCCAGGATCGACCCCGTGGTTCGAGCGCCATCATCGTTTTTCATGTCGATCTCGAGGCAGACCTCGGCAGGCAGGTTGTAGAAACGAAAATAGTGCTTGGCCTCCCCAGGGCCGGGATCGATCCAGGTCACGTCCATGTCGTCACCAAAAGCATGCTTTACCCGATTACTCGTCCCGTTGTAATTCCCGCTTATCAGCCCCGCCAGTTGAAGATCCCTGAAGACTTCAAAGAGTTCCTGATTGTTATCAATCTGCCCATCCGAATCCCCTTCCCAATCCGTTCCCGGCGGAATGGGAGCCAGGTTCTCATCCCCTGGGTAAACCCCATATTTGTCGTAAAAGGCCATCACCCCCGCTCGGATTTCGTCGGCCTGCTTGACCACACGCTTCACCTTGGCGTTCTGGACCATGGCCTGCCCCTTGAGGACTCCGCCGATCAGGAGCCCGATGATCACCATGACGATGGCGATCTCGACCAGCGTAAAACCTGCCTGTCTGTTCTTCATTCCTCTAGCAAACATGGCCTCTCTCTTTCCTTCTCAGGTTTATGGGGTTTCCTATTTCTCCCACTCATATCTACATAACTTAATTATCGGCAAGTCCTGGGAATTCTTTAAATTCTTTGCACCTTCCCGAAGCCGGGCAGACCGGATCCGGCCTACCTGACGACGGGAGAGATGAAGATCACCAGCTCCTTGTTCTCGAGCTTCTCCTCTACATGCTTGAACAGGTTTCCGAGCCCGGGGATGCTTCCTAACAGGGGCAGGCCGATATGCTCCAGCTCTTTGGTCTGGGTGATCAGGCCGCCCAGGATGATGGACTCCCCTGATTTCACCCTGACAGTGGTCGAGAACTCCTGGAGGGCGATGATCGGGTTCTTGATATCCTGGGTTTCGGTCACGGTCAGCGGGATCGTCACCGTTTCCTCCCCCTGAATCTTGGTGATGCTGGGCACGATGTGGAGCGTGATCATCCCATCCCTGGATATCTGCGGGGTGATGCCCAACTGGAGGCCAAGGATGACACGCTTGATCGAACTCCCGTAGGTAACCAGGCCGGTCTGGGCGTCCCGATCCACCCCATCCACGTCCCCAAAGGGGAACTGGAAGCCCACGGTCATGACCGCGGACTGCCCGTTCATGACCGAGAGGTGGGGGCTGGAGAGGACCGAAATCTCACCCTGCGTCCGGAGGAAGTCCACCGTGACGTTCAGCTCGGATGTGTCTGTCCGGAAGACCTTGCCGCCCCCGTTCACGAAGATGTTCAGGATATCGGGCAAGTCACTCGAGCCTGACTCGAAACCAACCTCCAGGCTCTGCCAGTCGATGCCGTACTCGTGGTCGTCGTTGAGCTTCACCTCGAAGATCTTGGCCTTGATGAAGACCTGTCTCTGGAGCGATTCGGACACGTTATCCAGGAACCGGGTCATGGCAGCGATCCTTCTCGGGGTATCCATAAAATAGATCACGCCCGCGCTCCGGTTCATGCGCATCACCCCACCCTCTGACTTGAGTCCCTTGAGCGCCTTCTCCACTGCGGTCCACACGTCGCTCTGCTCGCCCGATCTCTTGCCCTTGACGTGGAACTTGGCGGTGACCCCCGCGTCCAGGCTGGAAGCGAGCATGTCCCCCCCCACTTCGATCTCGGTATCGCCGATCAGATCCAGGTAGTCCAGCTGGTAGATCCTCTCTTC
>JAUWSZ010000461.1 GCA_030609865.1 bacterium
CATTTCTTCGATAATGTCTTTGACAGGTTTGATCTCCTTCATCAACGCGCTGACCTGACCCGAGCCGGCCGGGAACAGGTCGAAATCGCCAGTCGTCCAGGCCTTGCCCGCGTTCACCATGTTGTATTCCTGGCCAAGGTCTGCGCCAGAGCCCATGAGTTCCGCCAACTTCGGGTTTATGATGGTCCGCATCGCCATGGCGCCCATGGGCAGCAACGTCGTGCCCGCGTCCCCACACCCGATGATGGCATCCTTCCATGCCCGGGGGGCCGGACTCTCTTCGGAGGCCAGGAAGGCTGTACCCACTTGCACCCCCTGAGCCCCGAGAGCCAGGGCAGCCTGGTACCCGCGGCGGTCGGCGATCCCACCCGCGGCCACGACCGGCACCTCGACCATGTCGCAAACCACGGGAACCAGAACAAGCGTGGTGGATTCAGGCCGGGTGGTGCGAAGACCACCGGATTCCGTTCCGGAAACGACCACCCCATCCGCGCCTGCTTGAGCGGCCTTACCGGCCAGCGGTGCGGCCAGAGCGACGTGGAGGACCTTCAGGCCCAGTTCCTTGATCTTGGGAAAGATCTTCTTGGGGGACCCGGCCGAGGTGGTCACGGTCTTGACGCCTCCTTCGGCCCGCCCCTCGAGGATCGCCTCATTGTTCGGATTCATCGCAATCATGAGATTGGCCCCAAAGGGCTTGTCTGTAATCTCCTTGATCTCGGCAACCATCTTCTTGACGACTTCCGGATCGGTGACAAACCCCAAGGCCAGCATGCCGAACCCACCGGCCTCGGACACGGCGGCCACCATCTTCGGGTCGTTCAACTCACCGATGGGCCCCTGGATGATGGGGTACTGGGTACCTAGAATATCCAAGAGTTGAGACATGGTAGAAACCTCCTCACAAGACGAACGATGACGGGATCAGCTGTTCAGCTTCTTGAGCAGCCAGGCCATGTTCTGTCCCAGAGTCTGCATGGTCTTGACGCCTTCCTCGTCTTTCTCCACTTCCCCGGGCAGCATGCCGATGGCCATGTTCCAGTAGGTGGACCCGGGAACGATCATCTGGTGGTACTGGAACAGGTGGTTCATGGTATCCAAGGTATGAACGCTTCCCGCCCGACGGACGGCAGCGACCGCGGCACCTACTTTGTGCTTGTACATGTAGCCGTTCATACCGCCCACCATGCCCGCCCGGTCGATCAAGGCCTTCATCTCGGCCGTGACGTCCGTGAAATAGACGGGCGAACCCAGGAGGATTCCGTCTGCTTCGAGCATTTTCTCGATGCACTCGTTCAGGATGTCGTTGTCCACCGCGCATCGCTGGTTCATGTTCTCGAGGCATTTGTAGCAGGCGATGCAGCCCCGGATGTTCTTGCCGCCGACCTGAACGACCTCTGTTTCAATCCCTTCCTTGGTCAATTCCGCCAGCACGAGGTTGATCAGGATGCTGGTGTTTCCCTCTTTGTGGGGACTCCCGTTGAACGCGACCACCTTCATGGAATGTTCCTCCCTTGGCTGGTTCTTCGTTTGATCAAGACACCGTCTTCAAGAAGCCGAGAAGAGCGTCGATGACTTCCTTGGGCCGCTCCATGGGCACCCAGTGCCCGGAGCCTTCCACGAACACCTTACCCCGCATGTCCGACACGTTGTTGTCCATCTGGTCCACCCAGCCTCCCCCACCAACGGAGAGCACGGGGACCTTGACCCCGGCGATGAAGAAGGAGGGTTGTTCGATCTTTGCCTCCTCGAGTTGCGACGTGATCTCAACGTTTCGGTCGATGTTCCGGTACCAGTTCACTGGCCCTCGGAAACCGCTGGCCTCGTATTGGGCTACATAGTAGTCGAGGTCTTCCTCGGTGAGCCAGGCCGGCAGCGTGTCCGGGTCGATCATGCCGTCCAGGAACTTGGCCGTGGAGGGCTTCGGAGCGGCAAGCAGATCACCGGGTGCATCCGCCGAGATCGAGAAGTAGACCGTTCGCAGGGATTTCCGGATGTCGGCCTCGAGCTCCGCCTCTGCCACGCCCGGCGTCTGAAAATAGACCATGTACCAGAAATTGTCCCCAAAGGTCTCTTGCCGGGTCAAGACACCCGCCGGCCAACGCGTGTAGGGCACACTCAGCCCGACGACCGACCGGGTCCGATCCGGGTGCAAGAGCGCCGTGTGCCAGGCAACGGGAGCCCCCCAGTCGTGGCCCACCACGTGGAACTTGTCGTGGCCCAGTGCATCCGCGATCCCGACCACATCCCCGGTCAGGTTGATGATGTTGTACGACTCGATCTCTTCGGGTCGATCGCTGCCGCCGTAGCCCCGTTGATCCGGCACCGCGACCTGGAAGCCCGCATCGACCAGCGGATCGATCTGATGTCGCCACAGGTACCAGCACTGGGGAAACCCGTGTAAGAGAACGACGAGCGGCCCCTTGCCTTCGACCACGGTTCGAAGGCGAATCCCGTTCGTCTCGATCATCTGAAAGTTTCGATCCTTCATGGACACCTCCTGAGCCTACGACATTAAGCCTCGGTCCCCTTGTTCTCCCTAGCCACCGTCCTGAAGAGATCACCCGGGCCGGGAAACGGCTCGGAACGCTCCACCCGCCTGAGCTTCATCGTCTCTTCCGGACACGTGTGGGTGCAGACCCCGCATCCCATACACTTTGCAGGGTCCACGACGGCCCTGCCTTCTCCCTCATCCATACAGATCGCACCGAAGAAGCACCTCTCCTCGCACACGCCACACAGGATACACCCCTCCCCCGCCTCCGCCACATAGTTGGACGGGGCCATGGAGCTGGGATTCTCCCAGCGGGTCCGGCCTCGGACCTGGGAGCAGCAGCACTCGCAGCAGGAGCAGATGATGGTGTGTTCCTTCCTGGCCCAGTTGTCCGTAATGTTCACGAGCCCCTTTTCCTGCATCTCGTCCAGGTACTGCTTCGCCTCCTCCGCGGAAACGCTTTTTCCCAGCCCGACGCTCTCGAAATGTAGCGCCGTGTTTCCCATCATGATGCAATCACCCACCGGGTTCCTGTCCGCGCACTCCCGGACACCCATCTTCTCCGTACGTGTCCGGCAGGGACAAGGGACCAAGGCCAACCTGCTCTGCGCCTCGATGATGCGGTGGGCCTCCTCGATGTCCAGGATCTTCTGCTGGTGCTCGACAGCCGCTTCCACCGGGATGACCCGCATCAGGGGCGTCCCCTTCTCCGAGCTTTCGTAGTACTTGTAGAACCCGTCTTTGATGAAGAACTGCTGGTAGAGCCGGGCCGCCTCCAGATCCTCGGGCTCGGTCTTCAGCCGGAACTGATGGATGTTGACCAGCAAGGGGATCTCCGGAAGGGCGTAGACCCCGCCGAGCCCGACGATGTAGCTCCTGCTGAGCAGGTCATCCAGGACCTTCTTCACCTCGCCTTCGTCCCTATCCGCAGCACCCGCCACGTCAGCAGCAGGGGTAAAGTGCCTCATCATCCGGAGGTGTTGGACCAGTTCGGCCTCCTCCGGGGTGTAGAGCAGCTCGAGGTACTCGATGAAGGCCTCCGAGAAGGATCCTCCCACCTTGGGCGCACCCAAAGTTCCCTCGTCGAAATGCTCGGCAATCTTCAGGTACAGATCATTCCGGTCCATATCTCGCCTCCTTGTTGTCCGGCAGGTACAAACGAATGCAGACGATCCAAGATGCAGGTTTCCGGCCCCGGGCAGACGGCGTTGAGGAATCAGAGACGGGGCGGCGGAAAGGTGTGGTAGA
>JAUWSZ010000366.1 GCA_030609865.1 bacterium
AGCTACGCCAACGTGTTCGACGGCAACCCGACGTGGAACGCGATCCCCGTCGCCGGGGGGGAGCTGTTCGACTTCCGTGAGGAGTCGACCTACATCCAGGAGCCCCCCTTCTTCATCGGGATGAAGACCCAGCCGTCGCCACCACGCGACATCAAGGAAGCCAGGGTACTGGTGATGGTGGGGGACTCGATCACGACGGACCACATTTCTCCCGCCGGCTCGATCCCGGAGGACAGCCCTGCAGGCCAATACTTGATCGATCACGGCATTCAACCCATTGACTTCAATTCTTACGGCAGTCGGAGGGGAAACCACAACGTCATGTTGCGCGGCACCTTTGCCAACATCCGACTCCGCAACTTGCTCGTGCCGGGTCGGGAGGGGGCCTGGACCCTGTACCTGCCCGACGAGGAAGTAATGTCCGTGTTTGACGCCAGCACCCGGTACCGGCAGGAGGGAGTCCCCCTGGTCGTCCTGGCAGGGAAGGAGTACGGGACGGGCAGCTCGAGGGACTGGGCCGCCAAGGGAACCCTTCTTCTCGGGGTCAGGGCCGTCCTGGCAGAAAGCTTCGAGCGCATCCACCGGAGCAACCTCGTGGGAATGGGGGTTCTCCCGTTGCAGTTCCTGCCGTGCGATAACGTAGAGGCCCTCGGCCTGACCGGCAAGGAGCGCTTCTCCATCACAGGGCTGAGCAGGAACCTCCAGGCAGGGAAGGAGATGGAGGTCGTGGCCCAGCCCGACAAGGGTGAGGAGATCTCTTTTTCCGTCACTGCCCGGCTCGATTCGCCCGTAGAGGTCGAGTACTACCGGAACGGAGGCATCCTGCAGACCGTACTGCGCAACCTCATGGAGGATGAACCTGCCTGATCGGGCCGGCTTTTCTTTTTTTCCTTGAACCGGGCCCGCTTTCCTGCTATTCCTTGAATCCGACTCCACTTGAAGCTGCATCCAACGCGGGAAGACCCTTTCACTCGAGCCTTCTTTCCGGGAGGAGCCGATCCATGGAACTCAAGAACCTCAAACCGAAATTCGGGCGATGGCTCACAATTGACGAACTCCGAGCGTTCCTGGCCGAAACGCCGGACGAGGTCTTCAAGCAGGTACCGATAAACCGCAAGCTGCTCGAGACCGCCTCAGAGTTCGTGGAAGAGCAGAACGGTTGGTGGGAACACCCGGACTGGGAGGGCTTTCTGGAAAGGCTCGGCAAGGACGGGTTTCAGCTCTCGAAAGAGGCGGAACCACCGATCGGGAGTATCCTCGAAATCTTCAAGGACTACTACCACCGGGACAGGTTTCAGGCGATCGCGGAGAAGCGCCGCAAGCCGGCAACCCGGAAGGCCTCCCGTTCCGGGACGACGCGACCAGCGAGCAAGAGGCAGGCGGCAAAGAACGCCTGATCCTTTCGACATCCCTCTCCCTGCCTAACGCGTCTTACGCCGCAAGGCGAAAGTCGAAAGGGTCAAGGCGAAAGAACAAAGGGGTCAGGGACCAGGCCCCGCCTCCAGCCCCTTCCCGTGCCCGCGCTCGAATTCGAGGACGAGGACGACGATGAGGACGAGCGATAGTCCTGGTGGGGAGGCGCGGCCTTTCACCTTTCACCTTGTTCAATTCGCCGATATGGAGGTTCTCCGAACATCTACGCAAGAAACGTGGATCTTCCAATGGATGACTCTATATATAGCGCTCGGCCAGCGTTCGAATCGCGTGTTCCAGGTCACCCCCGAACTGGGATGTAACCCTTTCCTTCAGCTGTACCGCCTTGGCCCGCAAGCCCGGATCCTCGCGATCAGACAGGTTCCGGAACAGGCCCAAACGACGCCCAAGTTGAAACAGGAGACGCTCCTCGCCGGGCAGGCTCAGGAATTGATCGATGACAGCCAAAAGGGCAGGCTTGTCCTCGGGCAGACGGCCCTCCAACTCTTCGAGAAGGTTGAGGATGTGGTCGCTGGATACATAGCTGTGGATACCGTCCAGGCGCTCGATGAACAGGCGCAGCTCCTGGACCATCTCCTCATCCGAGGGCCGTTCGAATTCCCCTTGTTCCCATTTCTCACGCAAGCCGATTCCCGCGGGAAGGGCCAGGGATCGAATACGAATGAAATCAGGGTTGATGGCATTCAAGACCCGGGCCGTCTCCAAAGCGTGTTCCCGGGACAGGCGTCGCCCCCCCCAGGCCCGGCATCACGTACTCGGAGAGTTCGATGCCCGCCGCCACCACCCGTTGCCCACCCTCGATCTGCTGTGCAGCGGTGACCCCCTTTCTGACGTACGCGAGGACCTCGTCGCTCCCGGATTCGAGCCCTACATGGATGCGGTTCAACCCCGCCGCCTTCAGCTGCCGGAGATCCTCCACCGACTTCCGGGCAAGCGTCGAGGATCGCGCGTAGCTGGTAATCCGCCTGAGGCCCGGAAAGGTTTGCTTCAGGTAGGAAACCACCTCTACCAGGTTCGAGGTCTTTATCACGAGGCTGTTGGCATCCTGGAGAAATGCACTCTCCGCACCGTGGTAGAGCCACAGAGCAACGCTCCGGAAGCTCTCGGAGTACCGTTCGTCCTGAAGGATCCCCTCCACCAGACGGCGATCGATCGATCCGCCGAAGCCGCCCTGCCAGGACGTCCTCTTCAGGGTGTCGACGATCTCCTTGACGGTGTCGATATCCTCCTTGATCTCCTCCACGGTCCGACGGGAAAACCGCGCACCCTTGTACACCGGACAAAACTCGCAACGATTCCAGGGGCAGTTGCGGGTCACCCGGATGAGAAGGCTCCTCGCTTCGCTTGGGGGGCGGATCGGACCTTGCTCGAAATTCAGGGCCATGGTTCTTGCTCTCCTCATCGTTTCTTCCGCAAAGCCATCGCCTCCAGAGCATGCGCGTGTTCCGGGGAATGGTGGCACAGGGCCTGGAAGGCCGCGGACAACTCCAATGTTTCTTCCAGTGTCTTGCCCTGCGAAGTATAGAACAGGCGCTTTGCCATCCGGAGGGTCTTCGCCGGCTGTCGCGCGATTTCCCGGGCCACCTGCATCGAACGGTCCATCAGCTTTTCCTGCGGCACGACCTCGCTGACAAGCCCGATCCCGAGGGCCTCCGAGGCATCCAGCACGCGGCACGTAAAGGCCAATTCACAGGCCCTGGAAAAGCCGACGACACGCGGCAAGAAATACGCACCCCCGTCCCCGGGAATCAGCCCCACGGAGACGAAGGTCTCTCCGAAGCGCGCATGTTCCCCGGCAATGCGTATGTCACACATGCAGGCCAGGTCACAACCTGCGCCGATGGCGGGTCCGTTGACCGCGGCAATCGTCGGGACATCCAGGTGGTGCAGGGCCAGGGGAATCCTCTGGATTCCCTTTCGGTAATTGTCTCGCAGCTGCTCCGGTCCACCGGAGAACATGCCCTCTCTCGCCTGCATGTCCTTGACATTGCCCCCGGCCGAGAAGGCGGAGCCGGCACCCGTCAGGATGAGAGCGCAAACCTCTTCATCTTCCTGAACGATCGAAACTGCCTCTTCGATCTCTCGAATCATCCGTTCCCCGGTCAGGGCATTCCTGACATCAGGGCGGTTCAGGGTCAGCACCGCGATCTTTTCCTGCTTCTCGAATAGGATATCCTTGTATTGCATGTCTCTCTCCCCCTCGTGCTATCTCGTGCCCGTGCCCGAATGCAGCGGCTGTCCCAATTCTATAGCCTTGCAGTTAGGTATTAGGTATTAGCCCACCCCCAACCACCCTGTCGGGTATGCTCCCCGGGGGGGGGCTAATACCCAACTTGCGTCAGACAACTGATCCAGATTTCCTTTTCGTGTGCGGCTTTCGCCCCCAGGGGCCTGACCCCTGATCCCTGGCCCCTGACCCCTTCTCTTGCGGCTTTTCCGCAACATGACTATGGTTACCGGTAGCCCCATTCCCTGTCAATTGTGCCATCGGTGTTGCGGCGGAAATTTGTGCAGGGCGACTCAAGAGAAGGGGTCAGGGGCCAGGGGTCAGGCCCCCACACATCCCCCCAGTGAGGGGAAGAAAACTGCAAGTCACTCAGGATTCCAACCGACAACTGGGTATGGGTTGAGAGGGGCATCTGGTGCTATCTCCTGTTCCGGACGAGGTTTTCGCCGGGCGACTTTGTAGGGGGCGGGAGAGACGGAGCCCAAGAAAAGCTCGGCCGGAACACGGATAGCACGTTGACCATGCAGAAGGTGACGGCTGCGGTGATCGAAAAGGATGGGAAGATCCTGATCGCCAGGCGAAAGCGGGACGACTCCCAAGCGGGCAAGTGGGAATTTCCAGGAGGAAAGCTCGAAGCCGGCGAAACACCGGAGGCGTGCCTGAAAAGGGAACTGAGCGAAGAACTCGGCATCGAAACA
>JAUWSZ010000305.1 GCA_030609865.1 bacterium
CATGAACTTGCCTATGAGAGCCGCGTGCCAGGAGGTTCCACAGGCCACCAGGCAGATCCGTTTCACCTTCTTCAGGGTTGCCTCGTCGATTCCGATGTCATCCAGGTAGACTTCCCTGTTCCGGCCCTGGATCCGCCCCCGGACGGTGTCCGTGATGACACGGGGTTGTTCGTGGATCTCTTTGAGCATGAAGTGCTTGTACCCACCCTTTTCCGCCATCATCGGCGTCCATGTGATGTGGGTAGGCTCTCTTTGGACCGCCTCGCCGGACAGCGTGGTGATCTGGTAGACATCTCTACGCAGAACGGCCATCTCCTCGTCTTCGAGGAAGATCATCTCACGGGTGTGGTCCAGGAGGGCAGGGCTGTCGGAGGCGAGTAAGCATTCCGACTGCCCGATGCCGACGACAAGGGGGCTGGCCTTCTTGGCCCCGATGAGGCAGGAAGGCTCGTCCTGGGAGATGACGGCGATGGCATACGATCCCTTCACCTGCGCGAGGGCCATGCGGACCGCTTCTTCGAGGGGAGTCGAGTCCTCCCGATAGAGGTCGATCAAGTGTGCGATGATCTCGGTGTCGGTTTCGGAAAGGAAAGATCGTCCCTTTGCCTGCAAACGGTCCCGGAGTTCGAGATAGTTCTCGATGATTCCGTTGTGGACGACCACGACCGGTCCCGAACGATGAGGGTGGGCATTTGTCTCCGAGGGCTTTCCGTGGGTGGCCCACCGAGTGTGACCGATCCCCAGGGTCCCGTCACACGGATTTGCCTCCATTTCATCCACCAGTCGGGACAGCTTCCCCTCTGTCCTTCGCGTCTGGATCTCACCGTCTTCATCGAGGAGGGCAATCCCGGCGGAGTCATATCCCCGGTATTCCAGCTTTTTGAGCCCCTCCAAGAGCAAAGAAGCCGATTTTCTCTCTCCGATGTAGCCTACGATTCCACACATAGGGGGTCCCCTCGCCTAAGGCGGCTTGCGCCGCAAGGTCAAAGTCGAAAGGGTCAAGGTGAAAGAACAAAGGGGCCAGGGATCAGGCCCCGCGCCCGCTTGCGCGCCTGAGCCCGAACAAACAGGGTTCTTCCTCTTTCACCTTTCGCCTTTTCCCTTTCGCCTTGTTCGATTTGCCGAACCGGAGGTTCTTCCAACATCTACGCAAAAAACGTAGATGTTCCCGATGAAAGACTCTATGGGCCGGCTCGGAGCCTTCCGGGTCCGGGTCTGCCTTCCCTTCGCTAATCTTCCAGGATAAAGGTGAAGTGACAGGTAACCCGGTAGTCCGTTATCTTGCCGTTTGCGATCGTCGCGTCCTGCTTGAGAATCTCGATGTGCGTGATGTTGCGAAGGGTCCTGTTTGCTCGGTTCAGGGCCTCGTCCATCGCTTCCTTCCATCCGAGCGGCGATATCCCGATTACCTCGGTCACCCTTGCAACCGCCATGGCTCTTCTCCTCGTTTGTGGTGTTCTTTTCCGTCCTGAGTTGTTCCACCGTTTGCCTAGGACTTAATCGGCCATTTCAGTGGAATTCCTGAAAGGGCCTGGTTCCGAAAGCCTCTGTCTTACTTCCTCGAGCGCGGGTATCCCCGACCGGCCCCCCAAGGACCGGCAACTCAGTCCTGCGGCAACGGTGGCCCAGCGGATCCTCTCCGGGACCGACCAGCCCTGCAGCAGCCCGTAGATGTAGGCGCCGTGGAACACGTCTCCAGCGCCTGTCGTGTCTCTTGCCTCCACCCGCAAGGCCGGGAGCCGGCACGGGACGTCCTCCCAGAGACTCACACTTCCCCGCTCTCCGAGCGTGACGGTGACCACCTGAGGCCCCATCTGCCGGAGTTCGCGCAGGCGGGTGGTGAGGGACGCCTCGGGTTGAACCTGGCCGATGAAATTCTCCGCCGCGATCAGATGGTCTGTGTACCGAACCAACTCGAGCATTCCCGGCCGCAGGGAGCCTGCATCGAGAATGACCGGGATGTTGCGTTCCTTCGCTTTCCTTGCCAGATGCAGAGAGGCCTCGATGAAGAGCCCATCCAGGTGCAGGGCGTCGACATCTCTCAGGAAGTCCTCCGGGACTTCCGAAGCCGGGAACGATGAAGTCTCAGGACGTCCCCAGAAGATCGTCCGCTTCCCGGTTCCCTTCTCGACGCAGATAAAGGCGAACTGGCTTCGCTCTCCCCTTTCGATCCGTACGGCCGAGGTGTCGATCCGCTCGCCCTCCAATCCCTCCAGGATGACGCGACCAAAACGATCCTTGCACACGACCCCGGCGAAACGTGCAGAGATCGCCCAACGAGCGAGCACGACCAGTGCCGTGGCCACGGGCCCCCCACCCTGTACGAGAAAGTCATTGAATTCGCACTTCGTGTCTGCCGGGGGATACTGATCGATCGTACAGAGGTAGTCGAGGGAACACTGTCCCAGACCCGCGACGATGGAAGACCCACGGTTCGTTTGTCGTGATCGATCAGGAGAGCCGGCATTCGTCCGGTCCAAGCGGCGCTCTCCTTTCGCCTAGAAGGATTGCGCCTTGAAGGTGAAGCCCCAGTGGAAGAGGGCGCCTCTTGGAAAGCACTGAACATGGGAGGTCTTCCCTTCCTCTACCCGTACCTCCAGGATGCCTTCAACGCTGGAAACCGCTTTCTCACCCTTCCACTTCTGGTACCGGAGGGAAAGCAGATGGGTGCCTTCTCCCATGGCCCTGTCAAAGAGGAGAAAGCCCTCCCCCTGTTTCAGCCGGACAGACGTGTCGATCGGGATTTCTTCCCCATCGAGAGAACACCGGTCCACCTGGATAGAGTCCGCGAAGAAAGGGTCCAACGTGTTGTGGACCTCCACCTTCAACCGTGTCTTGCTGAGTAATTCCTGTATTCTTCTCTGTTCCTCAACCACCCGGTGCTGTCTTTCGACCTCGTCCTGGTATGCCTTCTGAGCGATCGGAAGCAACGTGGAAACCAGGTTGTCCCTCTGGGTGAGATGGATCGACTTTCCGTCCATCTGCCTGCTCAGGCAGTCGAGTTCCTCCTGTTCGGAAAGGTCTTTCAGGTTCAGGGAAATCGCGTAAAAGCGCAATCCCTCCGGCCGGTCCTGGCCCAATGCCCTCTCACAGAACGACACTCCCTCCGTGTCCGCCCCGTCACAGAGAACAACCAACAACTTCGTGTCCTGCCCGTCCGGGAAGTCCTTGAGCGCTCGCTTGAGATGTTCGCCGAGAGATCCCTTGCCCCGCGGGTTCAAGAGCCTTTCTTCTTCAGGGAACCGAGCCCTGTTCTCCTTCTCCACCGGGATCCTGAGTCCCGGGTCCTTCCCTCGGGCCCCCTTTTCGGGCGGTGGATACACCCGAAGGCCCATCGCCACGTCCGTGGGTAGTTTCTGCGCTACGCTCTCTATGGCATTTGCCACCTGGACAATCTTGGCCTTTCCCTGGTAGGGGGCCCACATGCTTCCCGACCGGTCGACAAGGAACTCTATGTAAAGGTCACAGAACCCTTGCCCGGGCCAGAGAAGGGCGATTGCCAGGAGGGTGGTAGCGAGACCCCCCGCAAGGCTTGGCACGGTCCGGCATCTGGTGGAGAGCCTGTCCCCGGCTCTGATTATTCCAAGCATGACCCTCTTTCAAGCCTTCTTGTAGAAGATGAGCCCAAGAAACATGAACAGGAGGCCACAGCTGTTCAGCTTCACGTTGAATCCAATCGAGACCGACACGATCCAGAGATCAAGAGACAGAGGCGGGTCCAGTCCGAAGGCCTTGCTCTTGGAAAGGACATCGTGGAGGGGTCCCTCCGGAAGCACGGCGCCCAGAAAGACCCCGAACAGGTTTCCAATGATTCCGGATAGTATCAGGACCAGGATGGCGGCCTGAAATCGGTTTCTCTTCTCTTCTCGAATCAACATTTCCTGTTTTCCACCCTCTTTTCGGAAAATGAGCCAAGATGGCCGTGAGAAAGACCTTCAACAAATATCACAACGGAGCGAATTTTGAAACCGAAATGTGTGACGCTTCTGATGGAATGGGAAGCAGGAAAAAAGGCCTTGACATTTATAACGCATTGCGTTATAAACTGTGAGGTCTATAACAAAGAGAAAGGAGGAAGCGAAAAATGAGCAAGAAAGAGAAAAGAGAAGAGAAGATGGGGATTTCCAACAGGATTCGGGAGGGCTTTGAGGAATCCTGGCGTTCGTTGAGCAAGATCGAAGCCGAGGGGGAGAAGCTCGCAAAAGGGCTGGTTGGAACGCTGGAGAAATACGGGATCGACCCAAGCACGAAGGCTGTCGAGGATCTTGGTCGAGATGCCCGGGCCTTCCTTAACCAGCTGAACAAATCGGTCGAGGAGAGCGCGGAAAAGGTCCTCGAGGGGTTGAATGTTCCCACAAGAGAGGATCTTGATTCCATGGCCAGGCAGCTCCGGGGGAATCTGGAAGAACAGGTCCGAAAGGGGCTTGGGCGACTCAACCTGGCCACGCGAAAGGAAGTGGAAGCGGTTGCCAAGGACCTGAAGAAGCTTGAGAAGGATGTTGTCAAGCTCTCCAAGGCAGGTGCTTCCAAGAAGGCGACGCCTGTCTCGAAGAAGCCTGCGTCGAAGAAGGCCAAGGCTGCGCAGAAGAAGAAGCCGGCTACTCGGAAGAAAGCGGCGAAGAAGTAAGATCGGGTATTAGGTCTTAGGTATTAGCTCCCCACCGTTGGCCCCGCCGGGACTATTGCTCGTCCTCGTCGTCGTCCTCGTCCTCGAAATCGTACACGGGCACGAATCTCTAGCGGTCCCACCATCAACAGGATGCGGGTGGCGAGGGGCATCGCGCTTTGACCTTTGACCTTTGACCTTTTACCTTTCACCTTTCACCTTTTTCCTTGGGGGAGGCGGCTGTGG
>JAUWSZ010000158.1 GCA_030609865.1 bacterium
AAAAGCCCGGCAGGCGCCCACCATGTCCAGGGCCGCCTCCCTGGCAGGCTGCGGGGCCTCGTCCAGCTGATCGATCCCCCAGCACAACAGGCGGGTGATCGCATCGAGTCGGGCCCGGTAAAGGGCACGCTTTTCTTCCGCGTTCTCAAAGGGCCAGCTCAACGCCTGGTCGAGCCCGATGAAGGCGACCTTGAGGTAGAGGCCGGGGTCCCTCTTCCACAACCCGAGGGTCTCCCAGTGAAGCAGGAAGGTCTCCATGCTTTGCCCGAGCAGGCCCACGAGGCACGGGTCCTCTTCCCCGGCAAACGTTTCCAGCTCCGCTTTCCAGGCCTTTACCCTTGCGCAGGCCCCTTCCAGGAAGTCCCTCGCCAGACAATCCGTCTCCTCCTTGTGAAACCGGGCCAGTTCCACGCGGGGCATGAAATGAAACTCGTCGCTCAGACAACAGACAGGCAGGGAACGGGCCAGGAAAGAGAAGTAGTCTTCGGACAGGGCGAGCAACCTTGCAGAGGGCTTGGGCAGGGACTTGTCCATGACGCAAAACCTAATCGAGCAGTCGGGCAAAAGCAAGAGAGCATCTAGGTTTGTTCTTGACAAGCCGGCCGACTCGTCTTACATTGTATGACATGAAAACAAGTGCCCTTACGATCCGACTTGACAAAGATCTTGATGAGCTGTTGACCAAGGCGAGTCGTCGGTCAGGAAGAAACCGAAGTGAGATTGCACGAGAGGCCCTGCGCCGCCAGCTTCGTATCAGTCAGTTTGAAGCCCTGCGGCAGAGAATAATGCCTTTTGCGGAAGCTCGAGGTTATCTGACAGACGAAGACGTATTCGCCGAGGTGTCATGAAGGTCTTCCTGGACACCAACGTTCTAGCCAGTGCGGCAGCAACTCGCGGGCTATGCGCTGATGTTCTGCGTGAAGCCCTTGCCTCCCACGAGCTTCTCATCTCAAAGCAAGTACTGAACGAACTCAAACGTGTTCTGAGGTCAAAGTTCGGTGTAGGCCAGGACTTGGTTGATGACTTCATCTGGCTGCTCGAGCAGGAGACTGTGCTCGCGCAACCCTCCCGGCTTCCGAGCATCAAACTGAAGGATAGGGATGATGTAGCCATCGTGGGAGCAGCCGTTGCGGGCGGGGCGGAAGTGCTCGTAACGGGCGACAAGGAACTTCTGGACCTGAATCGTGGCGAGGAGATGGAGATTGTCTCGCCACGGCAATTCTGGGAGAAGCTGAAGGCCCGACACAAACGCAGAGGCGGACGCGGCAAAGTGCGCCGCACACAATGAACCCCTGAAAGGAGGAAGCAATGAGCGAGAAGCAGTGGGATCAGCCACCGGAGATGCAGATTGATACAAGCAAGAACTACAAGGCAGTGATCGAGACCGGTAAGGGCAACATCGAACTGGAACTCTACCCGCAGCAGGCGCCGAAGACGGTCAACAACTTCGTGTTCCTGGCCCAGGAGGGGTTCTACGACGGCGTGACCTTTCACCGGGTGATCAGCGATTTCATGATCCAGGGCGGGGACCCGACCGGTTCAGGGCGCGGCGGCCCCGGCTACCGGTTCGAAGACGAACTGACGGAGAACACGCTGACCAACGACACGAAGGTGATCTCCATGGCAAACTCCGGCCCGAACACGAACGGGAGCCAGTTCTTCATCACCCATTCCCCTCAGCCGCATCTGAACGGAAAGCACACCGTGTTCGGAAAGGTGGTGAGGGGCCAGGACGTGGTGGATGCCATTCAGCAGGGCGACAAGATGGAGCGCGTCACGGCGACAGAGGCCTAAAAGAGAGGAGATGTCCCAATGGAGAACCGGAAGGACACACACCTCAAGTCCATCGGCTACATCCTGTGGCTGTTCGGCTTCACCGGCTCGCACCGCTTCTACTATGGCAAGCCGATTACCGGAACCATTTGGTTCTTCACCCTGGGGCTTCTCGGCATCGGCTGGCTGATCGACCTGTTCCTGATCCCTTCCATGGACCGTCAAGCGGACGTGAGGTTCCAGACGGGCCCGGTAAACTACACCGTTGCGTGGATCCTCCTCACCTTCCTGGGGTTCTTCGGGGTCCACAGGTTCTACATGGGCAAATGGCTCACGGGACTCATCTACTTGCTCACGGGCGGCCTGTTCACCCTCGGCTATTTATATGACTACTGGACGCTGAACAGCCAGATCACGGAAATCAACAACCCGCAATAGGGTACGCCCTCCAGAGAAAGAATATACCGATCCCCAATAAAAGGCTTGACATGTCACCCATAGGTGACTATATTCGTATTTAGTCACCTCGAAGTGACATATGACGGAGACAGGGATGAAACGGAACAAGGAAGAGACAAAAGACAGGATAATAGATGCAGTGGGAAGGCTCCTCGCCGAGGGTGGATTCCGCAAGCTCGGGGTCAATGCCGTTGCCCGGGAAGCGGGCGTGGACAAGGTGTTGATCTACCGCTACTTCGGTGGAATGCCCGAGCTGCTGAGGGCATTTGGTGTGTCAGGCGATTTCTGGCCTACCTTTGAAGAGCTTACCGAAGGTGACCTGGAGGGGCTTCGGAAAAAGCCGATGCCTCAGGCGGCAGCCACGGTGCTGCACAACTTCGCGCGGGCTCTCCGGTCTCGCCCCCTGACGAGCGAGATTCTGGCCTGGGAGACGATCGAGAGGAACGAGCTCACCGAAGTACTGGAAAAGGTCCGGGAGGATTCCGCGGTGCGTCTCCTCCAGGAGCTTGCCCCAGAGGCAAAAGAGAGCGGCGTGGACCTTGCGGCAATCACCGGCCTGCTCGGGGCTGCCATCATGTACCTCGTGGTTCGAAGCCGACATGTCAAGGTGTTCAATGCGGTGGATATCGGCAGTGAGGATGGGTGGCTGCGATTGGAAGCAGCAATGACGGCAATCTGCGAGCATAGCCTGAAACAAGGGCTGCCTGGAGGGAAATAGGCGTCTTCATTTTTTTTGTGAAGCGAGTCATCAAAAGGTGACAAAACATAGAAGGAGAGACTCATGACGACAGATCGAAGAGATTTCATGAAGTTGCTCGGTGGATGTGCACTGGCTGCATGTGCGGTACCGCTTCTGCCCGTCTCCGGGGGGACCGCACGCTCTGATTTCCGTTCCGGTTTACGAACCGAGTCACCCGTTGCGGGGCTCGACCCTGCCCTGGGTCGAATCCTTCACTACGCCTCCCTTGCCCCCAGCGGCCACAATAGCCAGCCGTGGTACGTGAGATTGATCGATGATCAAAAGATGATCATTGGTGCCGATCCGGAGAGAAGACTGCCCGCCGTGGATCCGAACAACCGCGAGGTGATGCTTTCCTTGGGCGCCTTTGTAGAGAACCTCTCCCTGGCGGCCGGCGAAATGGGATATGAGGCGCAAATAGAGGTCAAGGCCGAAAGCCCTCTCGAGCAAGAGATCCTCGAGGTGACCCTCCAGAAGGCGAAACCGATTCCGTATCCGTTGAAGCGGGTGACCTTACGCATGACGGCCAAACATGGATACCGAACCAGGGAACTCAAGAAGGATGACGTTGCCGCGCTTGCCAAACCTCTGGGTGGACGCTTGTTCTATTTTCCTCCAGGATCCGAGCACGCCCAATGTATTGCCGAAGGGACCGTGGGGGCCTTCCGGGTGCAGGCCGATCGGGACGAGGCCCAGCAGGAGCTGGTGAGGTGGCTCAGGCTCAGTCACGAGGCAGCAGAAAGACACCGCGACGGGCTGACCACAGAAGGCATGGAGATCCGAGGACTAAAGGGGTGGTACGTTCGGACCTTCACGAGTCCGGAGGACTTCATGAAGCAGAGCATGCGCAAAAGGAGCGTCGAGCAAACCGCCAAGCTTGTCGGACAAGGAGGGGGCTGGTTCGTCATAACGAGTACCGGGGAATCGGTCGCCGACATGATCGAAGCGGGACGCGGTTTCGAACGGATGGCATTGATGGCCAGGGAGAGAGGGGTAGCCGTTCATCCCATGACACAGATCCTCGAAGAAGAGATCGGCCGCAAGGGAATCGCCTCCAACCATGATGCAGGGATGATTCCCCAGTTCGTTCTCCGCGTGGGCTACCTGGATCCCTATCCGAATCCGGTCAGTCCTCGTCGGCCCGTGAAGTGGTTTCTGAGAAGCTAGCCCTCTCTCGCCTCCAGGTGGCGAACCCCCAATTGCATGGGGATCACACAGACGGCCAGGCTGAGGACCGCAACCAGGGCCAGGGAGCACACGACGAGGGCCCACCGGGACGCGTGTATTTCAATCCCCGCAAAATAGGACATAAAGATCACGTTCACCGGCCACGCCTCCAGGACTACGGCCAGGGCGATGAACCCCATGGCGAGGATCATGTAGAGGATCGCTCCGTACCCGGTGGCGATCTTCGCGACGTTCTCCACGAAGAAGCGGGGGTAGACCGCCCCGAGCCCGATGCCGAGCCCCACGATCCCGACGGTGATGAACATCATCGTGACGATCGAAAGGCCCATCATGAAGCCGGAGACGTTCAGGAACCAGTTGGACAGCACGATCAGGATCTCGGAGAGCACGAGCAGGGGCACCAGGTACATCCAGAACTTTGACCAGAGGAGCTTCTTGATCGAGATCGGCGCACTCCGGACAAGCCAGAAGGACTTTCCCTCGATGCTCACGGCCGGAAAGACGAACCGGATCGCCACGGCGGAGATCACGAATCCTGCCAGCCCCATGTTGAGGAAGGAGAGAAGGTTCTGCAGGTAGACAGTGGCCAAGGGGATCTTCTTCAGATCGAGGACCCGGAAATTGTACAGGTACACCACGATCAGGGCCCCCAGCAGGAGCAGCTGCGTCCACTGGGTGGTGTCGCGCAGGAACAGCTTGATATCCTTTCTCACCACGGCCCGGGTCTGCAGCCCGAGAGGCCGGGTCAGGAAATCGGACGCCCGATGAATCCAGGAAGAGGCCGCGAGTCTCGTGCCCCCACCCTCCTGCGACCTCATCCAGCCGTCGATGTAGATGCGCCCCCCTACCCAGGTGCCGATCGTGACCGACGCCATGGCCGTGCTCGCGAGCAGCAGGAAATGGAAGAGCGGTGCTCCCGGCTTGCCGAAGAGCAGGGGAACCAGGAACTCGGTGAGCCAGTGGCTCGGAAGATACACCGAAGAGGGGGTCCTGACCATGGCGAGGAAGTTGATGAACCGGTCCAGCTCGGCCTCCTCAAAGAGCCTCTCCGGCTGGAGGAACCGGAACAGGAGATAGAGGCTCACCAGGACGAGGATGGAAAGAAGAACAAGGATCTCTTTCGTCCTTCGTGCCGGGAAGAGGCGGACGAGGCCCATGGTGCAGATGATTCCCACGGCCGCGGCAATGACCAGCAGGGGAACGAACCCCAGAAGGACCGCTCCGTAGTATGCCCAGGACGCCTTGTAGACCACCCCGTAGGCGCCGAACACGGGCATACCGAACAACACGATCATCCAGGAAGAGCTGAACAGGGTCTCCGTGAACTTGGCAAGGTAGATGCGTTCCAGGGAGAGGGGCATTGAATGCAGGAGCACGAGTTCGTCGGAAATGTAGAAGGCGGACAGGGCCGTGACGATGTTACTGAAGACCAGGAGGGAGAAGAAGACGACCATGATCATCGTGAGAAGCTTCACGGCCAGGAGGCTCCCGATCACCTCCACGCCCTGGAAGTAGGAGAGCACGCGGTAGAACAGGTAGAAAATCCCCACCCAGAAGAGGGCGCCCAGGGTGAAGATCACCGCGTTCTTGATCGTCCCGGAGCCCGGGCTCCCCCGGTCCCGGTTCCAGAGGGACCGCCAGGAAGGGTGCAGAAGATAGAGAAACGTGTCTTTCATGATCTCAAATACTCGACGACCCGGGTCATTTCTTCCCCCCCGGTGAGCTGGAGGAAGATGGATTCCAGCCGTTCCGCTCCCCCCCTTGCCTGCTGCTGCAATTCTTCCTTGGTTCCCAGGGCGATGAGTTTCCCCTTGTGGAGGATGCCGATGCGGTCGCACACCTCCTCCGCCACCCCGAGGGTGTGGGTGGACATGAAGATGGTCTTGCCCCGGGCACACTGTTCCCGGAAGATCGATTTCACGAGCCGTGCCCCCTGGGGATCGAGCCCCACCATCGGCTCGTCCACGATCACCACCTCGGGATGATGGAGAAAGGCGGCGCCCATCACGAGCCGCTGCCGCATTCCGTGGGAATAGCCTTCGATCAACTCGTCCCGGAAGTCCTGCAGGCTGAAGAGTTCGAACAGCTCGTCCACCCTTTGCGCGAGCCGTTGGCCGTCGACCCGGTAGAGGCCTCCGATGAACCGGAGGAACTCCTCTCCGGTGAGCTTTTCGTACAGGAAGGGGCGGTCCGGAATGAAGCCCATCAGGGCC
>JAUWSZ010000310.1 GCA_030609865.1 bacterium
AAACTTATTTTGACCATTTATTCACGGACGTCCCCTTCTTTGTCAGGTCCCGACCCCCATCTTGGAGTGTTTCTTCTAGAGCCCTCAGACAAGCAACAGCAACAGTTTTGCCACGCCGACCAGGGGCAGCAGCAGGACACGAATCAGGGCCCGGACCCATTCGGAGTCGGCAACGGCCTCGGCCAGGAAGCCGCCGTGCTCATAGTAGAGGTCCACAAATTTCCGGCCCATGGGACTCTTCAGAAGGATGTCGTCCCGAAAGTCCCTCAGGATGGTGACGTTCTCATCAAAGGGAGACCCGTACGAGACGGTGGCGATGACGCAGGACTTGACCATGCGGCCTTCCGGCCCGGCGTACCTGGCCGGGATGTTCGGGATGCCGTCCGGCGGGTCGTCCGTATCCGGGAAGTGGGCGAGAAAATCGAGGAAACCCTCCCACTGCGTCAGCGGATCCCCCGGCGCTTCGTACACGATCGCGTCTGCGAGAGACGCAAGGGGGAGCCCGGTGTCGCAGTCCTTGGGCTCGATCACGATCAGTCCGAAGGACAGGTCTGCTAGGCTCTCGATGTTCGTGGCCACATAGTAGTTCACCGCTATTCTGTAGAGTGGGTAACTGCTCTTGCTGACCGGAACCCTGGACGCGCACGTGGGATCGTCCGGATCAAGGCATTGCCACATGCTGAGAGGGGGCAGATAGTCCGTGTACTGGAATCCCACTCCGGAGAAGCTGAGCCAGTAGTCGGTGTCGTTCAGGTAGGCGGCAAGGGCATTGACCCATCCGGCGTTGTAGATCTCGTCGCCGCTCACGCAGAAGGAAACCAGAGGGTACCCGGCCGCCCCGGACATCGGATCCACGCCAAGGGGCACCGCCCGAAAGGCATCGGATGTGTTGATTCGCCCGGCGGATCCGGCGAGAATCGGATCCCGGAGCACGCCGTTTGACTCGATGGCGGCAGCGACCGGATCGCTCGGGTCATCCAGAATCTGATCCACGCTCCACCGGATCGAGTCCGTGACCAGGTTGCCGAGATTGTGCTCCTCCTTGTAGATCTTCTTGAGGTCGAACCCGGTCTCGGCGATCTGGCCGTCAAAGGTATAGCCCATCGGTCCCAGGATATCCGCATCGATGTCGTCGATATACGTTTGGACAACGGCCTGCGTAGCCGTATCCCCAAGGATGCTGTCGTCGATCGTATGGTACTGGTAGGACAGCATGTTCACGCCTCCCGGAGTAAGCTCCAGGTTGAGCTCGCCCAGCCGCTTCGCGTAGCACTTGGCCTGCACGATGATCGTATTCCCGATCGTCACAGGTGTCGGGATGTCGGTGTGCGTATGCCCGCTGATGATGATATCGATCCCAGGAACGGCGGCAGCAAGATCGGGATCCTCCCCCTCCCAGACGTTCGGCTCGTCCACGCCGGAATGGGACAGACAGATCACGAGGTCGACGCCTTCCGTGTTTCTCAGGTAATCCACGGTGCTGGTGGCGGCCGCGAACCTGTCGGTGAACTCAAGGGGATACGCTTCCGCACCGAACGGCCTGAACACGACATTCGCCGCGCCGTCCCCCAGGAGGCCGAACACGCCGTACTTGATCCCGTTGAACAGTGTATCCACCTTGTAGGGAAGGATGGCCCCCGCGTCGATGAGATCCTGCAAGGCCCCGCCCCCGGGGTCGGACGGATCCGTAACCTCCGTGTTGGTCGCCTCCACGGGCAGGCCCAACGCATGGCCGACGATGTTCGCGGTTCCCATGGGCAGCCAGTCGAATTCGTGGTTTCCGAGGGTGATGTGGTCATATCCGAGGTGATTCATGACCCCCATCTCGGCTTCCCCCTCCAACAGATGAAAGAGGGTCCCCATCGCGAAATCCCCTGCATCCAGCAGCAGGACCGGGGTGCTCTCCAGGTCCCGTTCCGCCCTGATCTGGTCGGCGAGGGTCGCGATCCGGGCGATTCCGCCGGTCGTACCGTCTCCGGTGACCGTCGGATCGTAGTCCGCATTCGGCGCACCCAGATAATGGGAGTGTATGTCATTCGTGTGCAGGATGGTCAGGCGGGGGTCCTGAGCCCCGGCCGTGCCGGCCAGGAACACCAGAACAAGGGCAGGGATCAGGATCGTCACTGTCCGGGCGGATCGCACCATCTGTCTCATGGCTTCACTCCTTCCGTGAGCGGTTATACATTAATAAATAAGTATAAACGGAATGTAACGTGCTTGTAAAGGAAAATCAGGAGGGAGGGGCATAGAGCTTCAGGCGAACCGGAGACTTGCCCTCTCCGTCCGTAATCACCAGGTGTTTCTTGTCCACGGATTCCATGATCTTCTTCACGGCCTCCACATGGATCATCCTCCTGGCCGAATCCCCCTTGTCGCGCACTCGGTTCAGGATTCTTTGGAAACGATCCGCCTCTCCCTCGGCCTTGAGGACGACCTCCGCCTTGTAGGCCGCTGCCTCCTCGAGGACCCGGACAGCCTCCGCCTTGGCTGCCGGCATCTTCTCGTTCCGGTAGGATTCTGCGTCGTTCACCATCTTCTGCCTGTCAATCTGGGCATTGACCACGTCGGAGAAGAACCTCTGCACACGATCCGGGGGCTTAATATCCCTGAGTTCCACGAAGGAGACGCTCAGGCCTGTCTCCGCCTCATCCAGCCTTCTCTGGAGTTCCGCCTTCACATAGTTGGCGATCGTCAGCTTGCCCCGCGTGAGGATCTCGTCCACGGGCATCCGGGCCATGCAGTGGATGAGCGTGCTGCACGCCATGCTTCGGAGCATCATCTCCGGCCCCTTCACCCGGAACAGGTAATGCAGCGGGTCGGTGATGGTGTACTGAATCACGCACTGCACATTGACCAGGTTGTTGTCGCCGGTCATGCAGTAGGAGGCAAGGCCCGTCATGTTGAAGAAGACCCTGGGAGCCGATCCGACGCCAAGAGGGCTATAGAAATCCTCGACGACCATGCTGCTTACGATCCGTATGGGCACCCGGGTTACGCGATCCACGGGCCAGGGGAACGCATAGTGGATTCCGGACGAGACCCTGTCATCGATGACCTTGCCGAAACGCTGCAGGACACCGATTTCGTTCGAGGAGACGGAATAGACACCGGACAGCACGTACAGGACCATCAGGGCGGCCAGGATCCATCGCGAGAAAGAGGCCAGCCGGCCAAAGGTCTCCCGAATGGCCGCCCGTATTCCGGTGTCTCCCGAATGCACGCCTACTCCTTCCCTGCCGGATGGTTCAGGTACCGGAAGAGTTCCGAGTCCGTGGACAGCACCAGGGTGCTGTTCTCGCTCAGGATGCTCTGGTAGACCTCCATGGATCTCATGAACTCGAAGAATTCCGCGTCCTTGCCGTACGCCTCGGCATAGATCGTGAGGGCCTGCTCGTCCCCCTCTCCCTTGCGGGTTTCCGCATTCTTGTAGGCCTCGGCAAGGATCTCCGTCACCTCACGATCCGCCCTGGCCTTGATCATCGTCGCCTCTTCCCTCCCCTCTGCGCGGTACTTCCTGGCCTCCTTTTCCCGTTCCGAGCGCATCCGGTTGTAGACGGCCTCTGCCACGATGCTGGGGTAGGCCAGCCGGCGGATTCCTACCTGGACGATCTCCAACCCGTATTTCTCCCGGGTCTTTGCATTGGTGCTCGCGAGGATCTTGTCCTCGATATCAGCGATCTTCACCTGGCCCGGTGTCGTGTTGATGATGTTCTCCAGCCGATAATCCCCCAGGGTGTTTCCCAGCTGGGAATTGACCATGTCCCCCAGCTTTTGCGCGGCGATCTCGACGGTGACGACAGCCTGAAAGAACAGAAGCGGGTCACGCACTCGCCAGCAGACATAGCAGGTCAGCACGATCGGATTCTGGTCGCCGAGCAGGAGCTGGATCGGTTGCGTGTTGAACACGTGGGCCCGCCGCTCGATTCGGTTCACCGTCTCCAGGAAGGCGGGACGCTTGAGGTAGAGCCCTGCCTCATCCACGGTCCGGATGGGCTTCCCGAATTGTGTAAGCACCGCGTACTCCCTCTCCGAGACGGCGTAGGTGCTCACCCCCACCAGACCCGCGCACAGGACAAGCAGAAAAACCGCTGCAATTGCATATCTCATTCCTAGCGTCCTCCGAGGATGCTTGCCGGGAAGATGTTTTCGAAGTCCATCCAGAGTTCCGGATCGCCGGCCTTGGGATCCACAACGACCTTCGTCTTGTACCGGAGGCTCTCCTCCATGGTCTTCAGGTAGATCCGGGACATGGTCACGGTCTTCTCGTCGGCCGAGTTGGGCACGGACAACATAAACCGCGCTGCCTCTCCCTCCGCCCTTTTCCTCCGGTCTACGATATAGCTCTCCGCCTCCTCCCCTTGCTGATAGGCCAAACCCCGGGCCTCCGGCTTGACCGTGTTTTCATACCCGCGTGCCTCGTTGATGATCTTCCGCTTCTCCTGGTAGCCTGCAATCACCCTTTCGAACGAGTCGGCAACCGGTATAGGCGGGTGGATGTCCTTGAAATTGACCGAAACGAGTTCCACCCCGCATTCCAGGTCATCCAGGGCCGCCTGAAGCCGGGTCAACAGGGTCTGTTCCAGGTTTGCTCGATGGGACGCTGCGATACGGTAGTAGGATTCCTGGGCAAAAAGCACCGTGGCAATATGGTGTGCAACCTCATCGATGAGTGCCCTTGGATCCGTATGCCTGTAAAGGTACTGAAAGATGTCCTTGATCCGGTAGTGGAGCACGATATAGGGGTAGAAGAAGTTGTTGTCTCCGCTCAGGAAGGGCTCTTCTGTCCCATGCTTTCTCGTCCAGAGCAGGGCAAGG
>JAUWSZ010000350.1 GCA_030609865.1 bacterium
CCTCCACCCGTCCATCCTGCGGCTCTTGAAATTGGTCGTGGAGGCTGGGCACCGGGAAGGGATTCACGTCGGGATGTGTGGAGAGATGGCCTCGGATCTTCGTTACATCTACCTCCTGGTCGGGTTTGGATTTGATCACCTGAGTATGGTAGGCTCAATGGTTCCGTGGATCAAGAAGGTTGTCCGCTCCACGAATTTCCAGTAGGCCCGGGAGCTGGTGGAGACCTTGCTGCAAGGCAGGGACAGCGGAGAGAACGAAAAGATGCTCTCCTCGTGGATTCAGGAGAAATCCCCGGACATCACAGAGAAGATTCTGAGTGCCTACTAAAGAAGCTGTTAGCCGTTAACGATTAGCTGTTAGCCTTTTGATTTCATGAATGCCCTTACGGCTAATGCCTAACGGCTAAAAGCTAAGAGCTAGTAAACAGAATGGAGGAAGGGCTGATGCCGTTGACGAATTTCATGTTCACTTCAGAGTCGGTCACCGAAGGGCATCCGGACAAGATCGCGGATCAGATCTCCGATGCGATTCTGGACGATCTGATCTCGCAGGACAAGAAGTCCCGTGTGGCCTGTGAGACGCTTGTCACGACGGGCGTCTGCTTGGTCGCCGGAGAGATCACGACCGAGGGATACTGCGACATTCCTGCGGTCGTTCGTGAGACGATCAAGCGGATCGGGTACAACGACTCCTCCATGGGGTTCGATTGGGAGACCTGTGCGGTGCTCACCTCCATCGACCGGCAGTCCCAGGACATCTCGGTCGGCGTCTCGCAGGGAGAAGGGCTGCACGAGGAGCAGGGGGCCGGCGATCAGGGCCTGATGTTCGGGTATGCTTGCGATGATACCCCGGAGCTCATGCCGATGCCGATCGTCTTTGCCCACAGGATCACGCGCGGCTTGGCGGATGCGAGGCGGGAGGGCCGGTTGGCGTTCCTGAGGCCGGACGGGAAGAGCCAGGTGACGATCCAATACGCAGACGCGTCTCCGAAGATGATTCACACGGTGGTCGTTTCCACGCAGCATTCGCCCGATGTAACCCACGAGACGATCGAGGAAGGAGTGATCGAAGAGGTCATCAAAAAGGTGTTGCCCGAGAAGCTCATGAAAGAGGACGTGATCTATCACATCAACCCGACCGGTCGATTCGTGGCGGGCGGGCCTCATGCGGATTGCGGCCTGACGGGCAGGAAGATCATCGTGGACACGTACGGGGGACAGGGAAGCCATGGAGGCGGCGCCTTTTCCGGGAAGGATCCCTCGAAAGTGGACCGAAGTGCTTCCTACATGGCCCGGTACATCGCGAAGAACATCATTGCGGCGGGCCTTGCGAAGCGCTGTGAAGTGCAACTCGCCTATGCGATCGGGGTGGCGGAGCCTGTGTCCGTGCTCGTGAATCCTTTCCAGACCGGCAAGATCCCGACGCAGCAGTTCGTCGAGATTGTGAGAAAGCACTTCCCTCTGAGGCCGAGGGAGATCATCGACCACCTGGATCTGCTGCGCCCGATTTTCCAGAAGACGGCCGCGTACGGCCATTTCGGCCGTGATGAACCGGAGTTCACCTGGGAGCGAACCGACAAGGTGGAAGAACTGAAACAGTATCTTCCTTGAGGGGACGGGTGGCAGCAGGACAAACGAGACAGTGAAGTCGAGCGAAGGAGACAAGGGAAAGATGGAATACGACGTTCAAGACATCGCGCTGGCCGACAAAGGCAAACTCCGCATCGAATGGGCCAACCAGACCATGCCCGTTTTGAACCTGATCAAGGAAGAATTCCTCGCGAACAAGCCCCTGAAGGGGGTCCGGGTCGCTGCCTGCCTGCATGTGACCACCGAGACGGCGAGCTTGATGGACGTCTTGAAGTGCGGCGGTGCGGACGTGGCCGTTTGTGCCTCGAATCCCCTGAGCACGCAGGATGACGTGTCCGCTGCGTTGGTCAAGCATTTTGGAATCCCTGTCTTTGCCAAGAAGGGGGAGGACGACAAGACCTACTACGAGCACATCCACGCGATCCTGGACATGAGGCCGCAGATCACGATGGATGACGGGGCGGACCTCGTGTCGGTCATCCACAAAGAGAAGACCGACCTGATCGATGGACTCGTGGGGGGGACGGAAGAGACGACGACCGGTGTCATCCGATTGCGGAGCATGGCCGAGACAGGTGTGCTTCGCTATCCGATCATCGCCGTGAACGATGCCGAGACGAAGCATTTCTTTGACAATCGGTACGGGACCGGCCAGAGCACGTTGGATGGGATTATGCGGGCTACGAATCGCTTGATCGCGGGCTCCGCGTTCGTTGTCTGTGGGTATGGCTGGTGCGGGAGGGGCGTCGCGATGCGGGCCAGGGGCATGGGAGCGAATGTCATCGTAACCGAGGTGGATTCGCTCCGGGCCCTGGAGGCGGTCATGGACGGTTACCGTGTGATGCCCATCGAAGAGGCTGCCTCGGAGGGCGACTTCTTCTGTACCGTAACCGGGGACATCCATGTACTCCGGAAAGAGCATTTCCTGCGGATGAAGGATGGGGCCGTCGTGTGTAACTCCGGGCATTTCAACGTGGAGGTGGATCTGGAAGGGCTCAGGGAGGTGACGAAGGAAAACAGGGAGATGCGGGACTTTGTGGAGGAGTACCTCCTCGAGAACGGCCGGAAAGTCTACGTCCTCGGAGAAGGGCGCCTGATCAACCTTGCGGCTGCCGAGGGGCATCCCTCGTCTGTGATGGACATGAGCTTCGCCAATCAGGCCCTTTGTGCCGCCCATTTAGTCAACCACGCGAAGGACCTCCAGAATAAGGTATATGGCGTACCCCGCGCGATCGACGAGCGGATCGCACGGCTCAAGCTGGAATCGATGGGCGTCCGCATCGATGCCCTGACGGATGAGCAGAAAACCTACCTTGCCTCCTGGGAACAAGGGACCTAACGCGGCAGAGCCGCGAGGGTTCAGGGATCGGGGGTCAGGGGTCGGTCCCCATCCCCGCCTGCCAACGTGACCCATTCCTGGAGTGAATCCCTGAATCCTGGAGGTTACCATGATTCCGATTGTGTCGATCGTGGGCAAATCGGACAGCGGCAAAACGTTCCTGATCGAGAGATTGGTTTCAGGCCTCACTTCAAAGGGATACCGGATTGCGACGATCAAGCACGACGTCCACGGGTTCGAGATGGACCGGGAGGGAAAAGACAGCTGGCGGCACAAGAAGGCGGGTGCTTCGGCTGTCGTCATATCCTCCCCGAAGAAGATCGCCATGATCCGGGATGTGGAAGTAGAAGAGAGCCTGGAAAGGATACGGGATGCATGGATTCGAGACGTGGACCTGATCCTGACCGAAGGATACAGGCGGGCCGACTACCCGAAGATCGAGGTCTCCCTGTTTGCGGGTTCGGATCAGTTGCTCTGCACCGAAGAGCAACGTCTCGTTGCCGTGGTGGCCAATCACGACGTCTCCCGGGATGTTCCGGTCTTTCGTGAGGCGGAGATCCCTCGATTGGTGGATTGGGTGGAAGAAAGATACATCAGGGGTCAGGGATCAGGGACCAGGGGTCAGGGCCCCGCTCCCGATGGCTGCTCGTGAGGCTTGTGGTGTGATCCAAATGAGCAATGCGAAGGAGGAAATCGCCTGCAGCGGTGCGGTCCTTGCGGGAGGAGCGAGCCGCCGCTTCGGGCAGGACAAGGCACACGCGATGCTGGCGGGGAAGCCCCTCGTTTCCTACGTGGTCGAGACGCTGCAAGCCCTCTTCGAAGATGTGCTGATCGTGACGAATCAGCCTGTTTCCTATGAGCGCTTCGACGTAACGGTGGTTTCCGACATCGTACGCGGGGCCGGTTCGCTGGGCGGCCTGCTGACCGCGCTCGTCCACGCGAGAGCGGAGCGATGCTTCGTCGTCGCCTGTGATATGCCTTTCCTGAATGGCGCTTTGATTCGGAGAATGCTCGGGACGTGCGAAGGATACGATGTGGTCGTGCCGGAGCTGAAGGGCGAACTGCAGCCTCTTCACGGCATCTATTCCAAGAGATGCATCGGCCACATTCAGGAGAGGATTGCAGAGGGGGAGTTCCGGATCTTCGATTTCTATCCGAAGGTACTGACCCTTCACCTCGAGGAACGCGTCTGCCGGGAAGTGGATCCGGAGAACCGGAGCTTCGAGAACATCAATACGCAGGAAGAGCTGACAAGGGCGCAGCGATGGATCGAAGGCCTGGAGCAAGGAAACGATGGCAGACAGGGATAACCGCCCCCCGGAGGGGCAAGGGGCCATCGGTGTGATCGGGGGAAGCGGTCTCTACGAGATGGAGGGGCTGGAAGAGGTCGCCTCGGTGAGCGTGGACACCCCTTTTGGCAGCCCGTCGGATGCGTTGATTACGGGTACCCTGGAAGGCGTGCCGATGGTCTTTCTCCCCCGACACGGGCGAGGCCACCGGATCGCGCCTTCTCACCTGAACGCCCGGGCGAACATCTTCG
>JAUWSZ010000071.1 GCA_030609865.1 bacterium
CCCCATGCCGCCCCTGGATTCCCGTTTGCACGGGAATGACGGACAGTGAGGGGAGAGGCGGGGCCTGACCCCTGGTCCCTGGTCCCTGACCCCTTGCGGCGCAAGCCGCATTCGGAATAGCCTTGCGGGATCAAGGGGTTGCTTTCCCTACCGGGAGATGCTATTCAAGCAAGAAGGATGAAAGTATTCCGGCCTGGGCGCCTTCTATCTCCGAGCATCTATGACAGCGTTTCCTCACACCTGCTTCTCTGGTTTCCGCGCGAATCCACTCAACTCTCGGGTTTTCAGGCTGCTGTTCCTTGGGGTCTTCCTGGTTGGACTCCTGGAAGCGCCTGAAGGCCTGGCAGAGGAGCCTTTCGCGTGTGAGGAACTCGACCGGGCGAAATGGGGCCCGAACCCCTTGGGCGAGAACTATTTCGCCCTCCTCCTCGATTTCGCGGAAGCTCCCCTCACGGAAGTCTCCATGACCTCCTGCTGGGCCTGTGGCCTGTGGAAACAGGCCCCCTCATCTTATCCCGGCATGCCCGAAGAAGCGACGGAAGCGCTCCTGTTTCAGCGGGCTCAGTGTTATCGGGCTCTGGGAATGCAAAAAGAGGCCCTCGAAGACTGCCGCAGGATCCTGCGCCGGTATCCGCGGGGGAATCTCTCTCGGGAGGCGATTCAATCCATCGTGGAAGTCCTCGTTCAACAAGGGAATCATAAGGCCGTGGCGAGCCTCTTCGGCGATCTCGAACGCGATCATCGAGAAGGTTTGCTGCCAACGAGCCTCTACCTGATCGCCCAGAGCTTCTACGCCCTGGGAAAGGACGAAACGGCTGAAGAGTTGCTGAAGCAAATTCCCCCCGAAGCGGAGGCCTATCCATACGGCCTCTACACGCTCGCCCAGATCTTCTACCGGAAGGGAGACCCGGACCGGGCGCTGCTCATCATTCGCGTCGTCCACGACGCTCCGCCCGAGGTGGATGTCCCTGAAATGCTGAGGGAAATGGCCTGGCTGACCCAGGCCAGGATGCTCTACCAGCAGAAGAGCTACGCAAAGGCGATCGAAGGCTTTCGCGCCCTCAGGCAGTCATCCTACTTCCTGCCGGAGGCCCTGATGGGGATGGGCTGGTGCTACAAGGCGCAGGGAGACTTTCCCAAATCCATCGCCTATTTTCAGGCCGTGGAGGCGTCTTACGCGGATGCGGACATCCTGGCCGAGGCCCACCTGGAAATGGCCGATGTCTTCGCGAAGGCAAAGCGCTATCAGGACGCCTTCCAGGCCTATCGCGATGTCCTGAACGCTCTTCATTTTCGCATTTCGCAGTACAAGAAGTACGGCGCAGATCCGGAGTGGCTGACCTGGCTGGCTGAGAGATTCCTGGACCGGCCCGGGGATGTCGTGATGGTCCCTACCCAGGCCCCGATGATGAACCAGGAAGCAGATCTCCCCGAGGAGATGGAACCTCTGCTGAATAGGCGGAGGTACACCTCGCCCCGGCTGAAGACATTGTTCGGGATTCGTGCAGGATTGGAGCACATCGGCGTCCTCCTCGACAGGGTTGCATTCCCTGTGCCCTCAGACCCGGCAGAAGGGCCCGTCGCTTCCCAGGTCTATCCTCCCCTGGGGGTCACCGTTCCATCACTGGAACCCTCTCTTTCCGCTCTTCTGGACCTCACCTTTGCCCTGCTGGACACGGAGTACCGATCGATTTATTCCGGGAGCGTGATGGGCCTGTTGACCCAGGCCGAAAAAGCGGCGATCTTACGGGATTGCCTGGTCTTCTACCGGACGGAACTCGAGACACTGCTCCTCCCGCCTGAGGCCGGAGAGGACGCCCACGCCGCCTTGAGGCGTCTCGAGAGCACCGTACGGCATCTTCCGTTCTCCTTAGAAGAGAGGGAGAGGGTTCTGGCCAAGCTGGTGTACACGATGCGGACCCTCGAGGATGCAGAAGCGATCCTCGAGCAGTGGGCAGACGGGGTGCAGGCAGTCTCCTCGAGCGAAACACAACCGACTCGCTTCCTGCTCCTCGAGAAATGGATGACCCTGGTCAGGGTGTTCCTCTCTCTTCGCAGTTGGGACGTTCAGTCTCCCACCGTGTTCTTGCTCGATCATCCCTCTCTCGCGGAGTATCGGCCCACCCCGATCCTCTCTTCGCGGGCCACGCTCACCCGGATGGAGCAGCGGCTCGACACGGTATGGCAGCGCCTCGCCCTTCTTACAGAGAGGGAGATCGCAAACCTTCATCTCGAAAGGCTCGATACGCTCGAGGGGCTTCTCACACGAACGCTATTCGACTATGCGGATGCCCTTGTACAAGAGCAGGAAAGGATCCTCGATAGCCTGAAGGAAAAGCCGCCCGAGGAAGATGCCGAGGACGCGCCTGAAACGAGAGTCTTTGACAGGACAGAGGAATCCGGAGAAGAGAAGAGATAGGAGGAGTTTGTTTTTATGGTTAAAAAAGAGCGTACGCCTACAGGGCGAAAAGGCCGGCTTCGAATTCTCGTATGCGTCTCCCTGTTCCTGACGATGATGCTTTCCGGCGAGGTTCATGCCGGTCTGTTTCAGAAGAAGCAGGAGAAAAAGGAGAAGAAGGAACCCTCCGAGGACCTCTTTCAAAGGGCGGAAGAGAATGCGAAAAAGATTTCCCAACGGATGCACAGGGAGAAGACGGAGACCCGTAAAGAGAGCCAGAAAAAAATCATCGAGTCGGAGGATCAGAATCGAGCCCGGGCGATCCAGAAGTACAGGGCCCTGTTGGCCAACAAGAAGCGCCTCGATCCGGCCACCGTCGAGACAAGCATGCTCAACCTCGCACACCTGATCTTCGAACAATGTCTTGCGAGCTACCGCGAAGCCATGCGCTCTTATGACGACGCCTACAGGCAATACCAGCTCGGTTACAAGAGCGCCGAACCGGACACCCTGCCCCAATACAACTTTCAGGCCGCCCGGGAAGCTTACGACGCCTTTCTCGAGGCCTTCCCCGATTCGAAGCATCAAGCCGAGGTGCTCTACAACCTGGCCTACTCGTATGAGGAAGAGGGGGATTTGGACAGGGCTGTGTCGCTGTACGACGAGCTTGCATTGACTTCCCCCACTGCTGCCTTTGCTCCGGAGATCTTCCTGCGCCTCGGCGAACACACGTTCGAGACGAACCGGTTCAACAAGGCGATCGAGTACTACGAGAAGGTGCTGGCACTGGGAGACACCCCGCAGTACGAGAAGGCCTTGTTCAAGCTCGGCTGGTCCCGCTACGCCATGGATCAGTTCGAAGAGGCAGAGGAATCCTTTGCCCAGGTTCTCGCACTACACACGAAACGAACGGAAGACAGGCAAGGCGATCTCTATCAGGAGTCCCTCGAGATTCTTGCCAAGATCTTGAGTGAGACCGGCGGGGCCACCGCGCTCGAGGCCTTCTTGAAGGCCCGCAAGAGCCCGGCCTACGGCCTGGACCTTTCCGTCCAGCTCGGCGCCTACTTCCAGGAGACGGCCCGGTACGGAGAGGCGATCGACACGTACCAGGAGATCCTCGACACCTATCCGCATGCGTCACAGGCCCCCTTTGTGGAGCAGTCGCTCGTCGAGTCCCTGAAGACGGAGAAGAGATCCGCAGAGGCGGAAGGCCTCCAGGCATCGATGATCGATCGATACGGGAGCGGAACCGCCTGGGACCAGGCAAACCAGGACCCTGATCTGCGAAGACAGGTGGACGGAATCCTCCGGGAGGCCCTGAACCAGGAACTCCTCGCCCATCACAAACTCGCCCGCAAAACAAAGGATCCGAAGGAATACGAGAAAACGATCGCCCTGTACCAAAAGATGCTGGCTTACTTCCCGGAAGGGGAAAAGGCGTACGAAACGCGTTTTCTCTTCGCCGAGTGCCTCTACGAATCCGGACGGCTCGAACAGGCGGCAAGCCAGTACGAGCAGGTCGCCAACGTGGAGACCTTTGCCCGGTATCGTGACAAGGCGGCCTCGAAGCGTATTCAGTGCCTGGAAGCGTTGCGCGCAGACGAGCGCATCGATGTGGACACCCTGCTCGTGGCCTACCAGGACTACCTCCGGATGGATCCGGAAAGCGAGAAGGCCATCCCGATTCTGTTCAAGCAGGGAGAAATCCTCTTCAATGCCGGCCGCTACAGCCAGTCAGCGCTCATCTTTCGTGAGATCATCGAGACACACCCGAAGCACAAGGATGTACTCCGTGCTTGGATCCTTGAACTGGAGGCCTTGTTCGAAGGGGGGCAGTACGAGACCCTCGAGCTACGGGCGCGAGACCTGGAGCAACAGCCCTTCGACCTGACGGAGAAGCAGAAGAATCGGACGGAGCACCTGCTGCGCTTCGCCCAGGTCCAGCAGGCACGCGCGGATCAGGAGGCAGGGAGCTACCTCCTGGCAGCAGAACGCTTCGAAAGGCTCGTGGAAGAGGCCCCGCAGATCGAAATCGCCCCGGACGCGCTCTTCAACGCCGCCATCTGCTACGAGAAGGCGGGCGACCCATCCAAGGCGGCCGCCTGCCATGAGAAGATCGTCCTCTACTACCCGAGTTCCGAGCATTACGCCGATTCCCTGCTCGCCCCCTTGGCCCACTACGAGAAGACCGAGCAATGGGATCGGCTCCTTCTTCACCTGGAAAAGCTCTATCAGAAGGACCCGAGAAGCCCCCTGGCGAAAGAAACCCTGTACAAGCTCGGGAAACGCTTCTACAGGAACGAAAACTACCTGAAGGCCCGCCAGATCTTTACCCGGTACGCACAGCACTATCCAACGGACACCTCCCGGAAGCTGGAGATCGCCTACCTCGAGGCGCTGATGAGCGAGGCGGAAGGGCACACGCAGGATGCGATGCAAGGCTACCGCCGGTTCCTGAAGGCCTACGGGAACGCAAAAGCGAGCGAGCCCTCCCTCACGGTGGACCCACTTTATCTTGCCACGGCGCGCTTTCGGACCCTGGACCCGGTCTACGCAGAGTACCTGTCCGTCCAACTGAAGGCGCCCCTCAGGAAGAATCTTGCGAGGAAGCAGTCCCTCCTCGACCGTGTCGTCTCGGGATACATGGAAACGGTAAAATCCGGTGCCGGCGAGTACGCCCTGGCGTCCGCCTTCCGGGTGGGGGAGGCCTACCAGGACTTCTGGAAGAGCCTCCTCACATCGGAGATGCCGAGGGGATTGAGCGAGGAAGAGAAGCGGGTGTATCAGGAACTCTTGAAGGAACAAGGCGCGCCCTACCGGGAGAAGGCGTTGACTTCGTACGAGGTCACGCTCAAGAAGGCACAGGACAAGGGCGTGTTCAACGAATGGGTTCTCAAGACCTACAACCGCCTCGCCTCCCTCGACCCGGATCGCTATCCGCCCATGCTGCAGGACGCCCTGGTCTGGCAGGAGACCTGGCAGGCAAAACGTTCGCTCGTGCGAACGATCGACCTGTCTCAACCTCGTGCCTTTTCCTCCAAGCAGGCAACCTCCCTGCAATCGGCCCTTGACAAAATCCTGGACGATATACGGCAGCGAATGAAAAAAGGAACGCTGAACCGTTCCCAGATTCTTCGTTCCATCCAGCTCCTACACGAACTCCTCAAGAAAGAGCCCACGCTGTACGAGGTGTATTTCAACCTCGGCATCCTCTACCAGATCATCGGCGAGAACGGAAAGGCGCGCCCGGCATACGAGGAATCCTTGAAACAGCATCCCCGCAACCCGGTGGCGCACCTGAACCTGGGCCTCCTCGAGCTGGAAGAGGGCAACCTGCAAGAAGCGGAACGCAGTTTCAAGGAATTGTCTTTGCTCAGCCCGAAATACGCCGGGGCCTTCTACCTCCTGGGGGTTTGCCAGAGCAAGCGTGGAGAATACAAGAAGGCGGTCGATCCTCTCCAGAAGGCGATTGCCCTGCTCCCTCAATTCCTCGACCCCTATGTGGAGTTGGGAAGGGTCCAGGACAAACTCGGCCGGGAGGAAGAAGCGAGGAAGAGATTTCTCGCTGTTCTGGACAATCCGAAGGCGAGCCCTCGCGTTCTCCGGATGCTCGCGTACCGGCTGATGGAAGCAGGATGGCTCGAGGAAAGCATTACCGCCTACACCCACATTCTGCACGGCAAGGAACCCGCTTACGGAGACTGGAACAATCGGGGAGTGGCCTATCGGCGGCAAGGGGACGGGAAGCGGGCCCGAAAAGACATCGTCCAGGCCTTGGAGCTGGATTCGAACAGGCCGGAGGCCTTCAACAACCTGGGGAGAATCTACGTCGAAGGGGAATCCTACGAGCATGCGGTATCCTCGTTCCTGAAGGCCCTGGAGATGGATCCGTCCTTCCTCCCTGCCCTGCTGAATGCGGCCGCGGTGTACGGACAATACCTGGACGATATGGAAAGGGCGACCGACTATCTGCGGCAATACCTGGAAAAGGGCGGGACGATGCAGCGCGAGATGTTCCGAGGATGGCTCGCCGGCAGTTAGAAGAGCGAAAAGGGGCAAGGGTTCGGAATTCGCCTCCTCCACTTCGCTTCATTCTTGTGGTAGGCTATTCTATTCGAGCCCTGCGAAAAAAAGACGGGAAACCAAAGGGAACGACGCTCGATGAAATCCAGAGGCCTTCTCCTCTTGTGGGCGCTCGCGATCTCCATGTGGGGAGCCGGGGCGCTCCTGGCCCCGGACGCGATCTGCGACCCAAAAGACAAGAAAGGGAAGCAAGACAAGACTGTCAAACGCTCCTTGCGCATGGAAGAGATCGAGATCCACGGGGACGTGGAAAAGCCCAAGACCATGTTTGTCATTCCGCGGGCGTCTCTCCGGTACAGCCGAAAGGATCAAGAGAAGGACTTTACAAACGAAATTCTCGATCCGATAACAAAGGAGTGGGTAGAGGACACGCAGCGGTGGCGGGTGGCCGTCCCCCCACCTTGAAGTGACACGTAGCGGGAATCATAAAAGGAGGAAGGCGCAAATGCCACTATCCGTGATTGAGGTCTTTCAGAGCGGCGGGAATTTCATGTACCTGATCCTCTTGATCTTCTGCCTGGGGATCGCGATCATCCTCGAAAGGCTATTCTTCCTTTACTACAAGTACAACATCAACGCTCCGAAGCTGTACGAACAAGTCCGGAGGACGGTTCTCCAGGGCGATATCAAGCGAGCCATCGGCCTCTGCGACGATTCCCCCCTGCCCGCCGTCCTGCGGGCCGGTCTCCAGCAGTATCAGATCAAGAAGGACGAAGTCCCCCCTGCCATGGAAGAGGCGATCCTCGAGGTCGCCCCGAAGCTCCAGAGACGGACCCCCTACCTGGCCGTGGTCGCGAACATTGCCGTGCTCTTGGGCCTGCTAGGAACGATTCTCGGGCTGATCGTGGCCTTCTCGGCCATCTCGAGCGCCGAGCCCGGGGAGAAGGCTGTTCAACTGGCCCGAGGCATCTCGCTTGCCATGAGCACGACCGCCTTCGGGCTGGTCGTGGCCATCCCGTGCCTGCTGTTCCACGCCGTCCTTCAGTCGAAGGCCAACCGGCTCCTCGATGAGATCGACGAATACAGCATGAAGACGGCTCATCTGCTGCAATCCCAGGGTCGGGCAGAGAAGGAAGCAGAGTGAAGTCGAACCGGAGCAAGCGAAGAACCTCCACCCGGGAGGTCCACGTCGCGGATGTGGACCTGACACCGATCATGTGCCTGTTCATCATCCTGGTACCCCTGCTCCTTCTCTCCGCGGTCTTCGAGCGCCTGTCCGCCCTTCAGGTGCACCTTCCGGAGGCGTCCACGATCGAGGAGACGGAGAAGTCGGAAGAGGGGCCCACAGGGATCGTGGAACTCCGGCTCCTCGTCGAGGAGGACGGGCTCGGGCTGGAAGTCACGCTCAGCCACGATCCTGCGGGCAAGGAAAAAGAGATCTATGAGGATGTCCGCTACGATTTTCCGATCCAGGGGGATCTGTACGATCTGGAAAAGCTGCGTGAGACCCTGCTGGAACTCAAGCGGCAATACCCGAGGCATGAGGAGATTGTCTTCCTCGTGGACGACAAGGTATCCTACGATGTGATCGTCCAGGCCATGGATACTTGTCGACTGGAATATTACGCGGAAGAGGGAAAAAAGAGGAGCCGGCCCCTGTTCCCGGAGATCTCCCTGTCCGAGCCTTTCTCCGAGGAGGGGGACTTCGAGGGACTCCGGAAGGGCACCCGGGAGATCGATAAGAAACTCGGAATCAGGTAGGAACGATGGCACAGGAACCCATGGCCAAGATCGCGCGGGCCCGTCGGTCCCAGGACATGTCTGGCGACCGGTCGCCGATTCTGCTCACACCCCTGGTCGATATGTTTGTCATCCTGCTGATCTTTCTCCTGCTGAGTTACTCCACAGGCGGCCACTTGATGTACATGGCCGAAAGCGTCCTGATGCCGGAATCGGTGAGCCG
>JAUWSZ010000702.1 GCA_030609865.1 bacterium
ATATATGCTTCAGGCTGGTAGTAGTCGTAGTAACTGACGAAGTATTCGACCGCGTTGCTCGGGAAGAGGGCCTGGAACTCGCCGTGAAGCTGTCCCGCAAGGGTCTTGTTCGGGGCGATGACCAGGGTGGGCCGGTTGACCCTTGCCACGACGTTGGCCATCGTGTAGGTCTTGCCGGAGCCGGTGACGCCCAGGAGCACCTGGTGCTTGACACCCCTGTAGACATCCTCCACCAGATCAGCGATCGCTTTCGGCTGATCCCCCTTTGGCTCGAATTCAGAAACGAGCTCGAATCGATCCACCGGTTCCTTGCCCACAATTCCCGATCTATGCGTTACGCTTCCAACGCGTGCCGTGCGGTGTATCCTCCAGCACGATTCCCTGACTTCCCAATTCGTCCCGAATCCGGTCCGCCGTGGCCCAGTCCTTTTCCTTCCGGGCCGTCTCCCTCTGCTGCATCATTTCCTCGATCACCTCGTCCGAAAGGTCGGCTCCACCCGGCTGTTCCGGCGTGCTGATCTGTTGGACCCAGGGAAGGGGATCCTCGCGGAAGAGCCCGAGAACCCGGCCTATCTCCTTCAACTCCCGTCGGAAGACCTGCAGCACGTCCTTTCCCTCTTCCGACCGGACGGGGGCACCCTCGTCGATCCACCGGTTGAGGACGGTGGCCGCACGAAACAACTCCCCAAGCGCCCCGGCGGTGTTTAAATCGTCGTCCATCTCCGCCTGAAAACGGCTCGAGACGGTCCTGACGGTCTCGAGGTCTCCCGGCTCCATTCCCTCCGGTGTCCTTTGCTTCGTCCCCTCCCCTTCGACACGAGGAGGTTCCTCTTCCTTCCCGCAGATCTCTTCGATCCTGAGCAGCGTGTTGTAGAAATAGTCGAGGTTCTTCTTGGTCCTGCCCACGGCGTCTTTTGAGAAATCCACGGGCGACCTGTAGTGATGGGACAGGAAGAACATGCGGAGGGTCTCCGGATGCAGCTCGCGGAGGGCGTCCCGGATGGTGATGTAATTGCCGAGCGACTTCGCCATCTTCTCCTTCTCCACGGTCAGCAGCCCGTTGTGGACCCACCAGCGTGCGAAAGGCTTTCCCGTGGCGGCCTCGGATTGGGCGATCTCGTTCTCATGGTGAGGGAAGACCAGGTCCACACCGCCTCCGTGGATGTCCAGGGTTTCCCCCAGGAACTTGCGGCTCATGGCGGAACACTCGATGTGCCAGCCGGGCCTTCCTTCGCCCCAGGGGCTCGGCCAGGAGGGCTCTCCAGGCTTGGAGGCCTTCCACAAGGCGAAATCGAGCGGGTTCTTCTTCGATTCGTCCACCTCGACCCGCGCGCCTGCCATCATCTCCTCGGCCTTCCTGTGGGTGAGCTTCCCGTAGTCCTCCGAGGCCTCCACCGAGAAGTAGACACTACCCTCGGAGACATAGGCGAACTGCTTGTCCAGGAGCATCTGGATGATTTCCTGCATTTCCGCAATGGTCTCCGTGGCCCTTGGCTCCTGGTCCGGCTTCATGACCCCCAGCACGTCCATGTCATCGCGGAAGGCCTGCTCGAACTCGCGGGCGATCTGTTTCCAGGAAACGCCAGCTTCCTTCGCCCGGACGATAATCTTGTCATCCACATCGGTGATGTTCCGAGTGTAATGAACACGAAACCCTCGAACCCGAAGATAGCGGACCATGACATCGAAGACCACCTCTTTTCTCGCATGCCCGAGGTGACTCAGGTCGTAGACCGTGGGCCCGCACACGTACATCCGCACCTCCCCCTCGACCAGGGGAGAAAACGGCTCCTTCGTCCGGGTGAGGGTGTTGTACAACGTCAACGCTGGTGGCTGCATAGATCTCGCTCCTCATGGCAGGCGGCAACGCTACAAACGGCCCTCTCAGGCCTCCGAAACGGGTCCTGTCGATCGTTGTGATCTTACGTTGTCGGATGAAATTAGTAAAAGGTGGGAGGACGGGCCGCAGACGCTCTCGGAAAATGTCCAGGAGCAGCCTTCAACCCTTGAGCAAGCTCTGCATCTCGTTGCGGGTGGTCTCTTCCTTCTGTTGCTTCGCTACGGAGATCTCCTTGATCAGGAGGTTCTGTGCCGTGTCGAGGATCTTCTTCTCGCCGAAGGAGAGTTCTTTCACCCGTTTCAGGCGAAACAGGATCCGGAGCACTTCGGCGATCTCGAACACGGACCCCGTCTTGATTTTCTCGGTATACTGTCGGTACCTTCGATTCCAGGTCTGATGGTTCTCCCGAGGCATTTCCTTCTGCTTCAGGATCGTGTAGACCTTGTTCACCTCCTTCTCGGATATCACCTGCCGCAGGCCGACAGAATTCACATTGCTCTTTGGGATCATGATCGTCATGCCGTTGTTGAGAATGCGCATAATGTAGAAGAGTTCTTCGTTCCCGGAGATCACTTTCCTTTCTATGGCCTCGATGATACCCACCCCGTGTCCGGGATAGACAGCCTTGTCGCCAACGCTAAAGTGCCGATGATTTTCGCAAATAGGTGGATTCATGTCCCCCCCCCCGAAAAGGTGCGCCTTGGAGATCCCCGATTTCATCATCCATGGATCATGATCCTGATCTGCCTATCACCCCCCCCATTGTCGG
>JAUWSZ010000206.1 GCA_030609865.1 bacterium
GGAGCAACCCCCAGTGGCAGGATAATTTCTAGTTAGTTTCAAGGATTATGTGGGCTACTGGATTGGGCTCGATGGGGGGGTGAGCGAAGGCGGGGTAGGCAACCGGGGAGGGCCCGGCACGCGGGCAACACCTTGGGTTGTGGTCTTCTGTTGGCCGGCCATTCGAGGGTAGCGTAGGTCTTCCTGCCCTTTCACTTCTTCTTGAGTCTGTGCGGATTCACGGTCATGACCGGTGCGGTGGAATTCGTGACCACGTGTGAGGCCACGCTGCCGAACAGGATTCGGTCGAGCCCCTTGCGGCCGTGGGTGCTCATGATGACGAGGTCGATCCCCTCCGAGTCGATGTATCTGACGATCTCCTCAGCCGGATCACCCGGAACGACCCTTGCCAGAGAGACACAGCAGTCTTTGAGGTGCTCTTCGACGAATTCGTCCAGGCGTCGTTTGCCGCCGGCGACGATCTTCTCTTCGAACTCAACGATGGACACGGGCGGCACATAGATGGTGTCGTAGTACTTGAAGATGCGTGCCACGAAGAGCAGGTGCAGGTCGGCCTGAAAGGTCCTGGCCATCATGGTCACATGGGGAACGATCTCCGCAGCAGACTCGGACAGGTCGACGGGAAACAAGATCCTCTTGAACATTGACATGAACCTTTCTCCTCTTCATGTAGTTGGCCGTCTCAAACTTTCGTGGGACGAGTCCCTAATCGTCTTCCTGTTGAGGAAACCCCTCGGCCGGATGCGGTGGCTGGGTCTCAAACGCAATGGTCAAGGTGTATACCCCGTATTCCATCTTGGCCTTGATCGGCAGCCCGGACTTCTCGAAGACCTTCATCATCCCCTTGTTGGTGGCCAGGACGTCTGCGGTGAAGCCCTTGAGGCCCTGTTTTTTGGCCAGCTGGATGAGCCGCTTGAAGAGATAGGTGGCGATGCCCAGCCCCTGGTATTCCTCGTCCACGATGAACGCCACTTCCGCATACGGACGATGCCGCTCGCGGACGAATCTTGCCTCCGCAATGATGTGTCCTTCCCCGGTGTTGCTCACGAGCCCGACGATGGGCAGGGTCTGGCTGAAATCGACGTTCACGTATTCCTGCATCTTGGCGTGGGGCATGGCCTTGATCGGGCTGAAGTAGCGATAGTAGACCGCCTCGTCGGAAAAGCGGTAGAAGAGGCGGCGCATTTCCTCTTCGTCCGAGGGCTTGATCGCCCGGAACCGAACTCCCACATCCCCTTTGAAGGTCTGCTTCGTGGCGATCTCTGCCGGGTAGAGGTGGGCCGACTCGACCAGGTAGATCTGGTCCTGGTAGAGGATTCTCTGCTCCTTGGCCTGTTCCACAAGACCGGGCCGGTCATCCGGATGGGCGATGTCGATCAAGGCCTGCGCCCTTTCCCTGACCGTGCGTCCCTTCAGGTAGGCCACGCCGTATTCGGTGACCACCATGTCGATCGCCTCCCGAAGGCTGAACTCATTCGGGAACTCCTCCACAGAGATCCGGATGTTGGGTTCCCCTTTCAGGTTTTGGCTGGGCAGGGCGAACACCGCGCGCCCCCCCGGGGAAAGCTCTGCCCCATTCACGAAGTCCACGGCGTTTTCCGGTCCGGCAGCCACGTTCCCCTTTCCCACGTGGAGGGCGATTCGACCGGACAGGTCCACCTTGCGGGCAGGGAGTACGCAGACGAATCTCGCGTTACGGCCGATCTGGTTCGGGCTGAAGACCTTGTCAATACTCTGGAACTCGATGAGCGGGTTGCGGTTCAGCCAGGCCATCAGATCCGGGGTGCCGAGGCCATAGGAGGTCACGGACTTGCCCCGGAACATGTCCTTGTTCCGGTTCGTAACCGCACCGCTCTTGACGAGGTCCATCAGGGCGTCTGTGAAGAACGGCGAATGAACGCCCAGGTGGCGTTTGTGGACCAGATGGTTGCTCAGCGCTTCAAACAGGGGCCCGATCGAAAAGGCGATACAGCTCCCATCCTCGATCTCGGAGGCCACGTTCGCTGCGATCCGGTCGAAGACGTCGTGCATAGGCCAGCGATTGAAGTAGATCGGCTCCTCGGTTGCGCTCACGAGCAGGTCGAAATCCGAGATCGGGACAAAGGTGTCCCCGAAGGTGATGGGCACCATTGGATTGATTTCACCCACGAGCAGAGAGGCCTTCTCCATGGCCTCCCGTGCCACGTCCACGGCCACCCCGAGGCTGCAGTAGCCCGCCTCGTTCGGGGGCGTGATTTGTACGAGGGCTACGTCGATGGGAATTTGACCGGAAGCGATCAGGCGGGGGATCTCTGAAAAGCGACTCGGGATCAGGTCCACACGGCCCGCTGTGATCGCCTCGCTGGCCACCCACCCCGAAAAAAAGGTCTTCAAGCGGTACTTCTGAGCAGAGAGTTCATCCAGGGAGATGGCATCGCTCAGGCTTATGACCTGGATCAATTCCAGGTCTTCCAGGTTCGCCGCCTCCGTTTCCATCAGGTGCTTCACGAGGGTTCGGGGTTCGGCCACACCCGTGCTCAGAAAGATGCTCATCCCCGCTTCTATCCTGTCGAGGACCCGCTCGGGCGGTACGGTGAGTTTCTCCCACTGTCTGTCGGTCGCATGGTGCATCGGTTCACCTCTCCCTGCTTTGCTTTAGCGGATGCATTCTATCACGAGATGAAGACAGAACGAAAATCGAGTGGAAGCCTGCGAGAGGAGGCTTACGGTCAGGACGAACCCGGTCGGAGGGAAGGGCCTGTTCGTGGGGGGGCGGAAACGGTCAGATTCGCTCAGACGTACTGGCGCTTGTGATCCTTGAAGCCGATGAAGGTGAACCGCGTGAAGGGGTCCTTGTGGGCCTCGACCTCCGAGGGGTGGTAGAGGGTCTCCGCGCCGCTTCTCGAATACCACTGGACATACTGCTCGAAGGTGACCGACTTTCTCCTGTCCAGTTGCTCCTGAAACCGCATGCCCCGGATGATTTCGCTGAGTCCGGTCTTCAACTGGCAGAGGAAGAACTCGGCCCCGCAGCCGCTCCCGTAGCTGAACACGCCCACCCGCTTCCCCTCCACCCGATCCCGTTCCGTCTCGAGCAGGCTGGCCAGCCCCATGTAGACCGAGCCGGTGTAGATGTTGCCCACCTCTCTGGCGCCCAGGAGTCCCGGCTCCACTTTGGCCGGAAAGGTCTCGGCATAGAGATCCTGCCGGGCCTCCGGGGCGAGGTCGACGTGTTCCGTATCGACGAAGTGACGGTGCGCCTTCTTGGCCATACCCGTGAAGGGCATGTGGTAGAGGATGTAGTCGAGGTGTTCGAGGAGCCGGCCCCGTGGGATGCCGACATTGGAACGGAAGTGAGAGACCGCCTCCTCCATGGCCTCGAGATAGCAGGCGATCGAGTACTTCCCGTCCACGATCGGGACTCGGTGTCCGGTGGGCCTCCAGAAGTCGAACACGTCTTTCGAGAAGATTCCGTTTGTGCGCGTGTCGACCGAGAAGAGTCGTGGGTTCTTCTCCAGGAGAAGGGCGACCGCTCCGGCCCCCTGCGTGGGCTCACCCGGCGACCCGAAGGCGTACCGCGCCATGTCGGTCATGATCACCAGGGCCTTCTTCGAGTTGCCGTAGTTTCGGGCGATCCAGTCGATAGAGGTCACCATGCCGGCCGTACCGCCGTAGCAGGCGTGCTTGATCTCGTAGATGCGGCACCGGGAGCCGATCTTGAGCAGTCCCTGGACAAAACTCGCCACCGGTTTCGAGTGGTCCACACCGCTTTCGGTGCTGACCACGAGCTGATGAATCTCCTGGGGGTTCGTTCCCGTCTTATCGAGAAGCTGCGCCGCTGCGTTGGCCGCCATGGTCACGGAATCCTCCCAGTTCGGGAGGATGGACATCTTGTGATTCCCAAGGCCCTCGCGGTACTTTTCCGGTGGCACCCCTCTTGCCTCGGCCAGTTCATCGTGGGGAAGGTAGAACTGCGGAATGTAGATGGCGATGTCGCTCACGCCCACGTCGATCATGCTTACTCCGGATTTGCTTGACCCCCCTCCCGAGCTTTCCTATACTTTGCCTGGCCGCAGTTCAGGGAGAGGCCAAAAACAGGGAGGTTCTTCTCGGGGATGTCGTCACAACCTTATGGTATGTCATCGAGCGAGTGAAGGCAATGGGACTCAGGCGTTTCATCGAGGCGTTACGGACTTCGGGCCGACTTACGTCGGTGGGGAAGACGGTCAGCAAGGACTTGGAGGCGGCGGCCGTCTTGAATGCGCTGGACGAAAGGCCGGTTCTGTTCGAGGCCGTCGGGGAATCGGAGTTCAAGGTCGTGGGGAACCTGTTCGGCACTAAACGGCAATTCGCAGACTACTTCGGAATCGAGCCTCACGAGTTGATCCCGAAGATCGTCCGGGCCATCGAGAATCCGACGAGGCCGGAGGAGGTGGATCGCGCCCCGTGCCAGGAGGTGGTCGAACAGGAGGTGGACCTGGACAGGCTTCCAATTCTTTTCCACTGCAAGGAAGACGGTGGAAACTACATCACGAGCGGTGTCTTCATCACGAAGAGCGGCGCGGGGATTCAGAATGTGGATTTCCACCGGGCCATGCAGATCGGCAGGGACCGGTTCAGCGTCCGGATCGTAAAACAGAGGGATTTCGACGCGCTCCTGAACGAGGACAAGACGTTGCCCGTTGCGGTCTGCGTCGGGAACGCTCCGAACGTCCTCCTTGCCGCGGCCACCTCGGTGCCGCTGGGCGTGAACGAGCTGGAGATCGCAAACTCGCTCGAGCCGCTCAAGGTGACGAAGCCGAAGACCTTTGAGGCATGGATCCCTGCGGAATGCGAATTCGTCCTGGAGGGTGTCGTGAAGCTCGACGACAGGGCGCCCGAAGGGCCTTTCGTCGATCTGACGGACACCTACGACATTGTGAGGCAGGAGCCGGTGTTCCAGGTCACCTGCATCACCCATCGAAAGGATGCCCTCTGGCAGGCCCTGCTGCCGGGCAAGCGCGAGCACCAGATGCTGATGGGCATGCCCCGTGAGCCGACGATCTACAAGGAGGTGAATGGCGCGGGTGTGACCTGCCTGGACGTGAACGTGAATCCAGGCGGATGCAGCTGGCTGCATGCGATTATCAAGATTGACAAGAAGCGGGAAGACGACGGGAAAAGGGCGATCGAGGCCGGATTTCGAGGGCACAAGAGCTGCAAACACATTTTCGTGGTGGACAGCGATGTGGATATCTACGATCCGTACCAGGTGGAATGGGCCATGGCCACCCGTTTTCAGGCGGATGTCGACCTGGTCGTGAAGGAGAGGGAGAAAGGGAGCAGCCTCGATCCGAGTGCTGATCCGGAAACAAGCTTTACGGTGAAGTGTGGTTTCGACTGCACAAAGCCGCTGGGGGAGCGGGCGAAGTATTTCGAACGTGCCGTGTTTCCCAAAATCGACCTGAAGAAGATCCTCGAATGAGAGGATGGCGTCTTTGAATAGGTGAAAGCGGAATCATGGAGCTGACGGAAGAAGAAAAGGCACTCCTTGCCGGTGAGGAAGGCCGCGCTGCGAAGAAGGCGATGGAGATTCTCGTGGCGCTGGGCAACATCTACGGAGCGAAGCGACTGATCGAGGTAAGAAGCGTTCAGATCGCGGGCGTGAGCTATGACAACTTGGGGGACGCCGGACTTGCCTTTCTTCAGGAGATGGCTGCGGACGGAAGGGCGAGGGTTCTTGCGACCTTGAACCCGGCCGGCATGGA
>JAUWSZ010000339.1 GCA_030609865.1 bacterium
AAAATCCCGAGGAATGAGGCGTACTTACTGTACGTTGAATGACGAGGGATGAAGCCGAACGCCGCAGATGGTACTTTTTCAACAGCCTCTTAGAACGCGCCGAGTCGGTAACATGCCTGGGTGAAGGCCTTGATGTTCTCGATCTTGGCCTCGAGAGGTATCTGGCAACCGGGCCCGACAACGTATCGGGCATCTCCCTGGGCAATGGCCAGGCACTTCTTGGCTTCTTCTTCGAGCTGATCCGGGGTTCCCTGGACGAACAGGATCGGGTCGACGTTGCCCATGATCGTCGTCTTTCCGCGGCCCACCTCGAACAGCTTCTCGAGCGAGGACGGAGCGTCGATACTCAGCCCGTCGATTCCGAGACCGAGCAGATCCTCGAAGATCGGATCTATGTGTCCGCAGATGTGGAAGGTAATCGTGCTCCCCTTTTCGTGAACGGCGTCCACGATCTTCTGGTGATAGGGAAGGACGTGCTCCCTGTATATGTCCGGCGAGATCAGGCTCATGCCCGCTGAAGGATCCCCGATGACCGGGTGGACACCGAATTCCGCCGCGGCCAGACACCTGAGGATCACCGTATCCGTCGTGTAGGCCATCAGGTCGTGCAGGAAGGGCTTGTCGTCATACATGTCGTCCATCGCCTCGTTGATTCCCCTCAGCTCCAGGCCGAAGCTCCAGGGGCCGCCGATCATCGTGCAGACCTGGTACTGGGGGAAGGCCTCGGCACACTTCTCACACATGTCGAGGTGGCCGCTGAAAAGCTGGTCATCCCGGGGCTGGCGCACCGCCCATTTGGGGAGCTTCTCTTTCAGGTTCTCTTTCTTGATGCTCGGGACCTTTCCCATCAGCTTTCTGAAGGCCTCCTGAGCATCCGGCATCAGGGGATTCAACGGGACGAACAGGGCGTCCGAATCGAGTTCTTCGCACGTGATCTTGACGGTCTCCAGGGCGGCATCCGCCTGGGTAAGGAACTGTTCGAGCGTGAACCCGGCCCTCTCCGCAAAATGGCCCCCCAGCAGAAGCATGACGGGATGGCGATCGAGCTTCTCACCCTTCAAGGCGGCCTGCATTCTCTGTTTTCCGGTAATCGATTCTGCCATCATCTCTCCTCCTTCGGGTTCAACGCGATTTCCTGAGAACAATTATCATACGACGATCATCTAAAGAAGGCCAGCCGCCGAATCGACAGCGTTCTGAGGCGCCGCCGCATGGCCTGCTTCCAGGTCAGACCAGAACGGCAACATACTGAACGATGTAACGAACCGCCACGAAGAGGATGAGAACCCCCAATGTCGCTTTGATGAATCGCTGGGGGACATATTTCTGCAGCCGGGCGCCGCAATACATGCCCACCAGCCCTCCTATTCCGAAGAGCAATCCCAATTGCCAATCCGGAGCCGTCGAGAGGCCGGCCTTCACCGGTACGACGCTGTAGAAGAACACGCCCGCGATGGAGGTCAGAAACGTACCCATCAGGGCGGCCCCCGCTACGGTGTAGACGGGCAGGCGGAAGACGGCGACACAGAAGGGTGCGATGATCGCCCCGCCGCCTATCCCATACGTCCCGCCGATGATCCCGACGATGAAGGCCAGGCAGAACATCCCGGGCGTGCTGAAGGAAAACCGCTGTCCCCAGAAGTCGTACTCCACCCTGGCGAGCGAAAAGGACACCGTCTTGATCACCGCCTCGGCAGGAAGCCCCGCAGCCATCCGGGCGGTGCGCCCCTCTTTGACCCTCCTCGTGTGCTCCTCGAACTTATCATCCAGGGCCTTCATTTCCTGCTTCCCCCGCTGAGAACGGGGCGTCATTTCATAGAGGAGGCGTCCCCCGATATACAAGAGCACACACCCCACGAAGGCCTTGAAAGAGCGCGGGTCCGGCAAATACAGCACCCTCAAGTAATACCCGATAAAGACGCCGGGAAGCGTGCCGACGATGACGACCCAGGTCAGGGGCCAGGCCATCCGCCCCTCTTTCACGTATCGATAGACGCCGCTCGGTATGGCCACGATGTTGTACACGAAGTTCGTGGCGCTGACCGAGGGGGTCGTGAATCTCAGGTAGCTCATCTGGAACGGCAGGAGCAGAAAGGCACCGGAAACCCCGCCCATGGAGGTGAAGAAGGAGACAACAAAGGCGACCAGGGGTGGGAGGAACACCCAGGTTTCCACACCGGATACCGGGAAATGATGCGTAAGGAAGTCCATCGGCCCCTTCTTCCTTCGCGGGGGAAAAGAGAAATGCAAAGAACGGGACTACAATAGAAGGGACTGCGAAGGCGTGTCAACAGCCACGCCCCGCTCCCAACTGTACTTAGGGCTCGCGTTTTTTGACATACGATCGCCTTCCCACCTATACTGCCCTCGTTCCGTGCCGTCCGCTCTCCTGATCCTTTTCGGGGTGTCGAGATGAAAGATGGAAAGGTGTTTCTGGTGTCCGGAGCCTCCCGGGGGATCGGCCGGGCCCTTGCAGACGAAATCGCCGGCAGAGGGCACATCGTCTATGGGTCGAGCAGATCCTGGTCTGAATCGGAACCTGCCCTGACGTTTCACCCGGTCACGATGGACGTGCAGGATGACGGGTCGGTACTGGCGGCCGTGCAGAAGGTTCTCGAAGCGGAGAAACGCATCGATGTCCTGGTGAACAACGCGGGCATCAGCCTCTCCGGCTCGATCGAGGAAACACCCTTCGAGGCCGTTCGCGGCTTGTTTGAAACCAACTACCTCGGCGTGGTGCGTACCCTGCAGGCGGTGCTGCCCCTGATGAGAAGGCAGGGATTCGGAACGATCGTCAACGTGGGCTCGGCCGGGGGCAAAATCGCGATCCCCTTCCAGGCGCACTATTCGGCCAGCAAGTTTGCCATCGAGGGGCTTACCGAGGCGCTCTGGCAAGAACTCCACGGTTCCGGGATCCGCGTGCTCCTGATCGAACCCGGGGATGTGCAGACAGAGATCTGGGACCGCAGCCAGCACTTGCTCGAGGAGGACTCCCCCTACCTTGACGCGCTCATACGCTTCCACACGGTGAAGAAGAAGGACATGGGAGATGCTGCAGACTCCCCGGCCCGGGTCGCCGCGAGGATAGCGGACATCATCGAGTCAGACACAAATGCCCTCCGGCACCCGGTGGCCGGGATGGCAGGGATTTTTCTCCTCGCGAGGAAGCTCCTCCCGGACTCGATCTTCCTGTGGGCGGTCAGGAGGAGCTATCGGATTGAAAGGTGAAAGGTCAAAGGGGAAAGGCCGCGCCTCCCCACCAGGACTATCGCTCGTCCTCGTCCTCGAATTCGGACTCAGGCACGCACACAGGCGTGGGGTTTTCCCCCTGGCCCCTCTCTTCTTTCACCTTGACCCTTTTACCTTTCACCTTTGACCTGCGGCTTTGCCGCATTAGGAGGAACAGCATGGGATTCGTGAAGACCAGGGAAGAACTCGACAGGTACTACGGACTGGGCGTAAGGAAGTTCACGGGCGCAAGGATGATGGGGGTCATGTTCGAGACCGAGCCGGAGGTGACCGCACGTTTGCTCCCTCCCCCGCTCGAGCAGGCGGATGCGCCGGGAGGCCTGATCTTCATCGCGGAATACCCGGTGACCAACCTCGGCCCCGGATACAAGGAAGGCGCCCTCTTTGTCCGCTGCAAGTACCAGGGGGAGGCGGGCAGCCACTGCCTGTCCATGCCGATCACGAGTGAGGCGAGGATGCACAACGGGCGGGACGTCTTCGGCTTCCCCAAGAAGATGGCCGAGATTCAACTGGAAAAGTCCGGCCCGCGCGTCCACGGCTGGATCGAGAGGGAGGGTGTGCGGTTCGTGGAGATAGAGATCACACTCACCGACACGATTCCGGAAATGCCTCCCATGGGGCCCACCTTCCTGTTCAAGGCCATGCCGAAGATCGATCTGACCCCGGGATTCGACGGCCCCGTCTTTCTGGCGGAGCAGAGAACCGAGATCGTGGCACACAGCGTCGAACTCGGCACGGGCGACCTGACGCTCCGCCCCTCCGAGCACGATCCCTGGGTGGAAATCAGCGACCCGAAGGTGACGGCCGCCTTCTACCTCGAGAGCGACAACACCATGCTCCCCGGAAAGATCTTGACAGAGGTCGATCCGGATCTCTATCTTCCCCACTATTTCAAGATGACCGATTTCCACGCCGGCGACTGAAGTTCAGGGGTCAGGGATCGGGGATCAAGCCACAGTAGGTGAAAGGTGAAAGGGCAAAGGTGAAAGGCCCCACCTCCCCTCCCTCGTCGTCGTCCTCGAACTCGAGCACGCAGTTGAGGGGCATCAGCGGGCGGTGGGGGGTGAGCTAACAGCTAAAGGCTAACGGCTAATAGCCATTTTCGGGCTCGGGCACCGGCACGCACACGGGCACGGTCGAGGGTGGGGCATCTGGTGCTATCCCCTGTTCCGAAGGAGATTTGTGCCGGGCGACTTTGTAGACGGAAGGGAAAGCACTATCATGGTTGATTTCGACCAGACCGACATCCA
>JAUWSZ010000028.1 GCA_030609865.1 bacterium
GGCGCCCTGGGCATGTTCGTCTTTTTGGACGGGTTCTTTACCTGCCTTGCCGGATCGAAGCGAGGTTTTGCACCGATAACGGAATTGTTCGGACAAAAGCTGAGCATACGATCCGCCTACCGGCCTGTGACGGGATCCGGTCAGTGCGTGGATGTGGTGCTGCAGGTTGAAGATCGCGCCAGAGAGGATGTCTCGCGGAACATCAGGGCACTGGGATCGTCTCTGACTACCGTTGACGGGGGGAAGTACATCAAAGCGCACCTGCACACCCGTGACCAGGTGCACCTGAGAAGAAGCCTTGAGAGACTTGGTTCGGTAAAGCGATGGTCTTCCGACGACTTGCAAGAGCAAAGCCGCAGCTTTCTCCGACGCGCGAGAGACCAGGCCTTGCAAATCGTCACAGACGCGGCCGGTTCCGTGACTCGCGAAACCGCAGCCGAGATGGGGATAACCCTCCTGGACAGCTACGTCAACATGGGTTCGATAGCCATCCCGGAGAGCTGCCTCGCCCCGGAAGAGCTGTACAGGGCCATGCGCGACGGCGTCCGGGTGACCACGTCCCAGGCCTCGGTTTTCGAACGGCACCAGCTCTACGAGAAAATACTGAGCCTCTGTCCGCGGGCACTCTATCTCTGCGTGGGATCTGTCTTTACCGGGAACTACGAGATCGTTTCCGCGTGGAAGGAATCCCACGATCCGGAGAACCGCTTAACGGTCATCGATACGGGCCTGGCTTCCGGGAAACTCGGACTGGCGGCTATTGTATCGGCTCGTCATTCCATAACGGCTGCCAACGCCGAAGGGGTCCGGGGTTTTGCCGAGAAGGCCGTCGCATCCTGCAGGGAATACCTCTTTCTCGAGAAGCTGCAGTACCTGGCTGCCGGTGGCCGGATGTCGAAGGCGAGCTCGATGGTCGGGGATCTCCTTCACATGAGGCCCGTGATTACACCCACACCCGAAGGGGCAAAGAAGGTCGCCGTGCTTCGGAGCCGGGAGGCCCAACTTCGCTTCCTGCTGGAGGAGGTGGAAAAAGCCGATTCCGAGGGTCTCCTGTCCGATTTTCTTCTGCAGTACACGGACAATCGCACCTTCCTGGAGGAAACCGTCCTCAAGGAATTGAGGAAGAGGGCGCCGACCGCGGAGTTCGTACTTCAACCTATCTCGAACACGTCCGGTGCTCACATGGGTCCCGGCACCTGGGGCGTGGCTTTTCTGCCGAGGATCGAATCGTAGTTGTTCGAGGTGCCATGTTGGACATGATCGTTCGGGCTGCGAAGGGCGCTTATCTGTTTCTCCTCTTCTGTCTTTGGATGGTGGCCATCCTGGTGGGTGTGCCCCTTGCTTTTTTGGACCGCTTGCTGGACAGCATACGGGGAGTACGGCCCGCACGTTTTCAGGCTGTTTTTCGCTTCTATCTGGGCATCTTCATCGTCCTCCTGCGAACGGGCGGCCTGATGCGTGGGTTGCCGTCCAAAGGGCAAGTGCACGAAGGACCCTGTGTGGTGGTCGCAAATCACCCGGGGCTCTTCGATGTTCTCTTCCTGATCCGAGCGATTCCCCACATGTCGATACTCGTGGCGAGAAAGCTGGTCAGACGACTCCCCTTGTCCCCCATATTCCGGCAATGCGGCTATGTCGTTTCGCCCGACCTGGGCAAGGGAAGTCCCCTGGAGACGATCGACGAGGCGGTCAAGGAACTCGAGAGGGGCTACAGATTCCTCCTCTTCCCTGAGGGCACGCGATCGCCCATTGGAGATCTGTTGCCCTTCAAGCCAGGGGCCTTCAAGATCGCCCAGATTGCCGGCGTACCCATTCAGCCGGTGTTGATCGTAAACGATCCGCCCTTTCTGCCCCATGAGGGAAAGTGGTATTTGCCCAACAGGGGAAGGAGAGATATTCAACTGGTGTTCTGGGACCCCATCGCTCCGCCGGCCAAGGGAGAAGAGAGGTGTGAAGCGCGGAAACTGACGGAGAGTTACCGTCGGGCCCTGAATCTGCCGCTAAGGGCTCGCGCAAGAATAACTTCACAGGAAAAGGGCCAATGATGTCATTTTGGAGGTGGTTTTTCGCGCCCAGATTTGGGTCAGATTCGGCCGCGACGATTGAGCAAGACCGCAGGCATAGCACAGCTATGTCGAGGATCTTGCGATTGAGGAGGGGTTGAAGATGGCCCGAAGATGGGATGCGAAAATGGGAAGTTATTTTTGCGCGAGCCCTAAATAGGGATCTGATCGAGATGGAGAACAGGCGAAGAGTCGTGGTGACGGGCATGGGTCTCCGGTCGCCCATCGGCAACACCTTGGACGCATTCGTGGAATCGATGCAAAGGGGGACCTCCGGCGTGCGGCAGATGCCGGAATGGGACAGGATCGCGAGCCTCCGCACCAAGCTTGCCGGGGTCTGCACGGACGTGGACGGGAAATCCATCCCGCGCAAGTACCGTCGCACCATGGGCCGCGTGGCGATCCTGGCGGCCCTGGGCATGCAGGACGCGGTGGCGGACGCAAACCTCGACGAGGAGATCGTGGCCGGCGACCGATGTGGGGTTTCATTTGGCTCCACTTCGGGAAGCTCCACGACCCAGGAGAAGTACCTGAAAGGGATCTGGGACAAGTCTTCGGTTCGTGGTGTAGCCTCGTCACCCTATCTGCAGTTTATGAGCCACACCTGCGCAGCCAACCTCTCTACCCTGTTCCACACCCGTGGCCCACTCGCGGCATCGTGCACTGCCTGTGTTGCGGGGTCGCAAGGCGTTGGTTCCGGGGTTGAGCAGATCCGGCTCGGCAACGCAGAGGTCATGCTCTGCGGTGGCGCCGAGGAGATGCACTACATGGTTGCCGTGGTCTTCGATGTGATGCGCGCTGCCAGTAGTCGTTACAATGCCGCCCCGGAGGAAACGCCGCGGCCCTTCGACGAAGAGCGAGACGGCCTGGTTGTGGGAGAGGGAGCCGGATGTCTGGTGCTCGAGGAATGGGAACACGCCCGGCGACGGGGTGCGAGGATCTACGCCGAGATCCTCGGATACGGCACGAACACAGACGGACAGCAGATGACGACCCCTGATCCGGACAGCATGGCAGCTGTGCTGGTGCGGGCCCTCGAGGATGCACGGCTGTCTTCCGACAAGATCGAATACGTGAATGCCCACGCCACGGCCACCGTGGTCGGGGACTTGGCGGAGTCGATCGCCCTCCATCGAGTTCTCGGAGACCAGGTTCCGGTGAGCGGCCTGAAGGGTTACATGGGGCACACGCTGGGTGCCAGTGGCGCCATCGAATCCATCGCTACGATCCTGATGATGAAGGAGCGTTTCATTGCACCTACGCGGAACCTGGTGAAGCCGGACCCGAAATGTGCATCCTTGAACCATGTGGTGCACGATCCACGGGAGTGTGCTGTTTCGGTCGGGATGAACAACAACTTCGCCTTCGGTGGTGTGAACACGTCCCTCATCTTCGGAACCGTGTGAATGGGCTCCGGCGTGCTTCGAACCCTCCTTTTCCAGGAACATGATGCAAGATCGTACGCAGGGACACGAGCCTTCGGGGAATGATGGAGCCGGGTCCTCGGACGAGGCCACGGGGACGGCACGTTTTGCTTTCGTCATCCCTGCGTACAACCACGGGGGCACGGTTCGCACGGTGGTCACAAAGGCCATGGGCCTTGGCTACCCCGTGTTTGTCGTCAACGATGGGTCGGACGACTCCACCGAGGCCGAATTGGGGTCCATTACGGGTATCCGGGTGCTCCATCACCGTGAGAATTTGGGTAAGGGAGCTGCACTCCTCACGGGCTTCAAGGCGGCAGCCGAGGTGGCCGACTATGCCATCACGGTGGATGCGGACGGTCAGCACGAACCGGGTGATGCGACGATGCTGGTCCGTGCCGCAAGAGGGGTGGAGCGTGTACTCGTCCTGGGTTGTCGGCAGGGTATGGAGGATGTTTCCATTCCGTGGACCAGCCGTTTTGGGAGAAAGTTCAGTAATTTCTGGGTCTGGGTGTCAGGGGGCCCGAAGGTGTCCGACTCCCAGAGCGGGTATCGAATCTACCCGCTTCCGGAAACGCTCGAACTCGAGCCGAGGAGGCGGCGATTCGACTTCGAGGTGGAGATCCTCGTTCTGGCCAAACGGAAGAACCTGCCCGTACGCCAGGTCCCGATCGGGGTGAACTACACGCCCGAAGGGAAGCGCGTCTCCCACTTCAGACCCTTTGTGGACTTCTGCAGGAACTCTGTAACGTTCACCCGCTTGATCGTGGAACGAATACTGCTTTTCCTGACAACTCCTGTGAGACGAAGAACTCGGGAAGATCGCTTTGGAGAGTAGGCGCCGCCAAATCCTTCTGGGCCTTGCAATATGCGCTTTGATCGTAGGCGCATTTCTCATCGGTTTGCACCGACTCCGAATCGACAGCAATATTCTCCACGCCCTCCCGCAGAAGGACGAGGTGACCCGGCAGGCAACCGGCATCCTCCAGGTTCACCCTGCCCTGGATCGCGTGGTCATCGATCTCTCCCTTGAAGACGGAGGGTCTGACAAGGACGTGCTCGTCCGAGCTGCGGGAATCGTCACGAAAGGGCTCGACGAGAGCGGGCTCTTCAGTAGGATCGGGTTCGGGCGGATGGTAGAGGCGATGCCCCAGGTGGTAGGGGCCGTCACAGAGACGCTCCCGGCCCAGTTCAGCAAGGACGAGTTGGAGAGCATGCAGCAGACCCGCTTCTCGTCCGAAGGGGTCCATGCCCTGGTTGCCGATGCTTTGTCGCAGCTCGCGGGGTTGGAGGGGATCGGCCAGGCGGACATGCTCGTGAAGGATCCGCTCGGTCTTCGGTATGCCGTCCTCGAACGATTCGGGCAAGCTGCACTCGGTCAGGGCGCACAGGTGTACAGAAATCATCTCTTTTCGCGGGATGGGAAGCACCTGCTGATCCTGGCCGAGCCGGCCCACGCAGCCCTGGACACGGCCTTTTCGCGAGAGGTGACAGCCGTTCTGGAAGGAGTGACGGGCACCCTGGAAACCGAATTCGGAGGATCCGTTTCGTTGCGTGTCGCAGGATCGTTCCGTTCGGCCCTGGACAACGAGTTGATCGTGCGGCGCGACGCCACCCTGGCCGCTGTCCTGACGAGCATAGGGATCGCCCTCCTCTTGCTGGTTGGTTTCAGGAGACCGTGGGTGGGGCTTCTGGCCTTTGTCCCGGCCGCGGCCGGGGGCATGCTCGCCGTGTTCACCTATTCCCTGTTGGAGAGGGAGATATCCTCCCTGGCACTGGGGTTTGGCGGGCTCCTCCTGGCGATCTCCGTGGATCACAGCATCGCTTATCTCCTCTGCCTCGACCGGCCCCACACTACCAGGGCGCGTGAGGCTTCCCGGGACGTTTGGTCAGTGGGTCTCTTCGCTGTCCTGACAACGGTTGGGGCCTTCTCCCTCTTGTGGCTGGTCGGTTTCCCCCTGCTGAAGCAGGTCGGGCTCTTCGCCGCACTGGGCATCGGCTTCTCTTTTCTCTTCGTCCACACGGTCCTTCCGCTCCTGATACCCGGCTTGAAAGGCGCTGAGCGTTATCCCCTGCGGGACGTTCAAGGTCTCCTTCGCAAGATCACGGAGAACCGGGGTTGGGCCGTGGCGGGTGTGGCCGTCTCGTTGTGTCTGATCGCGGTCCCCCTCGCCAGGCCACGATTCGCGGTGGATCTGCAGTCCATGAACGCAGTGTCGTCCGAAACGCTGGAGGCCGAGAAGGTCATCCAAGACGTGTGGGGAGACGTCACGAAATACATCTACGTTCTCCTCCAGGCGGAAAGCATCGAGGCTCTCCAGGCCAAGAGCGACGGCTTGGCGGCACTCGTTGAAGACGATCTGCGTTCGGGCCGGCTCCGATCCGGATTCGTGCCCTCCATGGTTTTTCCCGGACCCAAACGTGCCGGAGAGAACCTCGAGGCGTGGAGGGAGTTCTGGACCCCCCAGAGACGGGCGGGGATCGTCCAGGCGCTTCGACAGCATGGGGTCGAGCAGGGATTCGTGCGGGATGCCTTCGATCCCTTTCTTCGTCAGCTTGAAGACCCACAGGTCGGGGCTCCGGGTATTCCGGAGGAGCTCTTCGGGTTCCTGGGTATTTCGAAGAGGCGGGGTGGAGACGGGTACGTGCTCCTGGTCACCGCCGTTCCAGGCAGTACATACGATGCCGAGCTGTTCCGAGAACGGATCCATCGGATAGGGGCCACATTCTTCGATCCTTTGTACTTCGCAGACCACCTCTCCGACGTCCTGGGAAAAGCCTTCCTCCGGATGCTTCTCATCGTCGTCGTGGGCGTGACCGTGGTACTCGTCTTTCTCTTCTTGGAGTGGCGGCTCGTGTTCCTCACCCTCACCCCGCTCCTGTTCTCGCTCGTCTATACGCTCGCAACCTTGAATCTGATGGGACGTCCCCTGGACATTTCCTGCCTGATGCTGAGCATCGTGGTCTTCGGGTTGGGAGTCGACTATGGGATCTTTTTCGTCCGTTCCCAGCAGCGGTTCATCCAGGAGGACCCGTTGGCCATGGCCCCCTTCCGGACGGCTGTGGTGCTTGCGGCCGGGTCGACCATGGTGGGTATGCTCGTGCTGGCCTTCTCCCGGCATCCCGTCCTGAGCTCGGCGGGGACGATCTCCTTCCTGGGTATCGGGTATTGTCTGATCGGCGCCTTTTGCGTCTTGCCCCCTGCCCTGTCGCGGTTGTTCCGTGTTCGGCCGGTCCTTTCAAAAGATGTAGCAATCGGCTCCGCGGAGCACCATCGATTGGCACGGAAACACTACGCCCTGTTGGAACCCCATCCCCGGCTCTTTGCCCGTTTTAAGATGAAGCTGGATCCCATGTTTCCCCGCCTGGCGGAATTCGTGCCTTCTCAGGGGACGTTGCTGGATGTGGGCTGCGGTTACGCCGTGCCGGCGGTTTGGCTCCTCGTGATCCACCCGGGTCTACGCATCGTGGGGATGGAGCCGGACCCTGAACGGGTGCGGGTGGCCAGGCGTGTTCTTGGGAACCGCGGTCAGGTCCTTGTGGGAAGGGCCGAAGAGCTGTCCCCGGAGACCGGGCCGGTGGAGGGTGCGCTCTTTCTGGACGTGGCACACCATCTGGGGGATGAAGAGCTGAAAAGGGTTCTGCAGACGGTGCGTGATATGCTTCCGGAACACGGCCGTTTGACCACGAGGGCGACGGTGGTAACATCTGGGGGGAACCCGTGGGGGCGTAGGATCGAGAGGCTGCGCCTCTGGTTTTCCGGGAAGACGCCGGTGTTCCGAACCGTGGAGCAGATGGCCTCCATCGTTTCAGCGGCCGGCTTCAAGATCGAGGTCATCGAACCCACCGCCCCCGGGCGGGAGGAGACGTGGTTCATCGGTCTACGCGAATGATGTGAGGGGCAAGAACCGTGACGGGCCCGCTTTACAGGTTGGCGGTCGGGATCACCCGTGTCGTTGGGATGTGGTTCATGGCTGTCGTGGCCTGGACCGTCTGTGGCGGCTATTTCGTGCTTTCCCGCAAACGGGTTGCCGTGAGTCTTCGGTTCTACAGGGCCGTCTTCCCGGAAAGAGGCCTGTTGCCCTTGCTGTGGCTGGTATGGAGACAGTTCCAGCATTTCGGAACGATTCATGTGGATCGGTTGCGCCTGGGGAAGGAAGGGAAGCTCCTCTGCGAAACGGAAGGGCTGGAGCACTTCCGGAGATGTTGCAGCGGGGGTCGTGGAGGGATCTTCCTGATGTCCCACTTTGGGAATTGGGAGATCGCGGCGCACGCCTTCAGGGGACAGGGGATGCCTCTGATGCTCTACATAGAGGAGAGGGAGCACGAGCAGGTCGAGAGGGGGCAAAAGGAGGATCTTTCCGCCGAAGGCGTCCAGGTTCTCTCGGCAACCGACAGGGAGAGGTCCCCGATGGGCCTGCTCGAAGCCCTGCGGTTTCTGCGAGGTGGGGGGTTCGTTTCGATCGCCGGGGACCGTGTTCCGGGTGACGGGGGACGGCTGACGGAGGGAGAGATGTTCGGTCACAGGGTGTTCGTCCCCGTGGCCCCGCACATACTGGCTGTCAAATCGGGCGTGCCCATGTTCGCACTGTTTCCGATCCGTCTGGAAGCCGGACACTACCGGGTCCATGTCTCCGCGCCCCTGATGGACGGGTCGGAAGGCGAGGGGGAAAGAGGTGTCCTGTTGAATAGGTCTGTTGGATCATACCTGAAGCAGTTGGAGGGCATGGTGAGGAGATACCCGGAGCATTGGTATCATTTTGAACCGTTCCTAGGCGAGAAGATCGGGGAGGGCTGAAGGGACCATGGACTTTGCGGGCGAACTGAAATCGAAGATCGTGGAAACGCTGGGGCTGAGAGAGGTCCGTTCCGAGGATCTGACGGACGATACCTTCTTTTTTGACGACGGGCTGGGCCTGGACTCCATCGACATCCTGGAGTTGGCCGTCATGATCGAAGAGGACTACGGTGTGGTCATCGACAACAGAGAGCTTGGGGAAAAGGTTTTCATAACCATCGGCACACTCGCCAAGTACATCCTCGAGACGCGCAGCGAGGAGGCCCCATCCTCTCTGTAGGATCTATTCCTTGGTCGTGCCACCGACCAGGGTCATCAGGGTCATCGGGGTCTTGTTGGCACCCTTTTCGCCGACGAGTCCGTACTTGGAATAGTGTCCGATCAACGCGTTGTCCTCGCCGGGTTCGAGTTCAGCCGTGTAAAACACTTTCTCTTGTGTTTCATTGAAGAAGACAAAATATGCCGTCTTCCCGCTGACAACGCCCTCCATGGGCCAGCCATCGCCGGTGCCGGACAGTTCTGCTCCTTCTTGCTTGATGATCACCAGGCTCCAGGAGGGTGAGTTCCAGTTGCCGCTGATGTTCATCCCCGGAGGCTCGGTTGCCTTGGAGGCAAGCCAATCACTCCCCTTGACGGCAGGCAATGCGCCGGAGCAGGAGGCGGCACAAACAGCGAGAACAACGATCACTGCGAAACAAGAGAGCTTTCTCATCCCAATCCCCTTTGTGGCAAGCGACTTGACAATCAGTGGCAGATCCACCCTATGCTAGACAGAGCACACACAGTATAGGAAGGCCCTTCCCCAGGGTCAAGAAAAAAAATGGCATGAACCAGGGTGTAAAGATGAGGGCATTCATAACCGGGGTGGGCATCGGAAGTCCGGCCGGCAGGAATGTGGTCGAAGTCCTGCGGGCCCTGATCCGGGGCTCCACACACATCGGGCCGCCTACCCTGTTCCCTGTCCCGAGTCTGCCGCCTCTGCCCACGGGGGAAATCCCTGATTTTCGCTCCGGGCCGAACGTGCCCCGCACCCACGCGCTGGCCTTGGAGGCGGCACGTCAGGCCATGAAGAACACGGTAGAACCGCCGGACGCGATCGTGATGGGGGTGACCACAGGTGGACTGCTCACCACCGAAGGAATGATGCTGGAGGACGTTCCGGAGAGCAGCGGCTACAGGTGGCACGCGACCGGCACCGTGACAGAGTACATGGCAGAGGCGATGGGTTGCACAGGGCCGGTTCTGACCGTTTCCACGGCCTGTTCGAGCGGTGCGGTGGCCATGAAGGTGGCACTGGAACTGATCCGATCGGGAAAGGCACACAGGGTCCTGGCCGGCGGGGCCGACTCGCTTACCCGGTTGACGTACTACGGCTTCTCGCTCCTCAAACTGATCGACCCCGATACCACCCGCCCCTTCGATCTCCATCGTTCCGGGATGAACGTAGGCGAGGCTGCGGCAACCTTGCTGGTCGAAGCGGGGGAAACCCCGCCTCTGGAAGCCCTGGCTGAACTCCGTGGCGGCGGCTTGTCGTGCGATGCCCACCATGTGACAGCCCCTCAACCCGAAGGGGAAGGTGCTCTGGCGGCAATGAGGGAAGCCCTGGCGGATGCCCGTGTTTCCGTCGGCCAGGTGGATTACCTCAACCTTCACGGGACCGGCACCCGGGACAACGATGCGGCCGAGGCGCGGGCTGAGCTCGCCCTCTTCGGCGGCCGCCCGCCGGCGCTGTCTTCGACCAAGGGTGTCTACGGCCATCCGCTGGCAGCCGCCGGTGCGGTGGAAGCCGTGATCAGCGTCCTCTGCATCACGAAGGGGATCGTCCCGGCCAACGTTGGGTTCACGGAAGTGGACCCCGATCTCGGGGTTGTGCCCGTATCTCAGACAGAAAGGAGTGAGGTTCGGGTCGTGCTCTCGAATTCCTTCGGCTTCGGCGGCAACAACGCGGCGATCGTTCTGGCCGAACCTGTCGAGAACGTGGGTTGCATCGACAAGCCGGAGCCGGTTGCTTTCCGCGTTCTTGGCAGCGCGTGCCTGTCCGGCGCCGGCGAGACGAGCGAGACCCTTCAGGCCTTTTCCCTGGGCCGATCGTGCATGGGGACCCTGTCCGAGGAACGGGTCTCAAGGGAACTCGCGCCCGCAATCATTCGGCGCCTCAGACGTCTCCCCCGGCTGGCCCTGTCCGTTACCCGGGCTGCGCTTTCCGATTCAGGGGTTTCAGACACACTCCGTTCCGTCTATTTCGGAACCGGTTTCGGAGCCCTCTCCGAGACCCGGCAGTTTCTCCACAGGCTCTTCGAATCGAAGGAGAAGTTCAGCAGTCCGACAGACTTCATCGGTTCCCTGCACAGTTCGCCGGCGAGCCAGATCGCCATCCTGCACGAGATCCGCGGGCCCAACATTACCGTCACGGGTACGGACGACTGCTTTGAAGAGGCCCTGTACTGCGCGGGTTTGATGTCGTCAACGGACCACGGTCCTTTCCTGTGCCTCGCCGCCGACGAGTCAGACCCCCTGGGATCGCCACGGGTGGATCCCTGCTTTTCCACGGAGGAAGGGTCATCGGACGGCGCTGCCGCCGTGGTTCTCGAGCCGATATCCTGTCCGTGTCCCGGTTGTCTGCACCCTGCCTTTGTGGGATACTCTGCAGGCAATCCGGAAATCCCCGGTTCCATGATACAGGCCCTGGGTGGGCCCGACACCATCAATCGCAACTACGGTGCGCTTTTTGCCGGGGTCCCGAGGGCCTGCGGTGGGCTCGCGGGCGAGCAACTGAGCCGCTTTTTACAGCGCACAGGGTTTCAAGGCCCGGTGGTCGATTATCGAAGCTTGCTCGGGGAATTCGGATCGGTTTCCGCCACCGCCTGCGTCATGGCTCACCGGGTCGTGGAATCCGGCGTAATCCCCCGAGGGCTCGCCGGGGATGCGGAAATCCCCCTCAAGGGCCGGGGAATCCTGATCCTTGGGTTTGGCCGGAAGCTCTCCGCCATAACCGTGCACGGATGAGGTCAGACGGCACGGGGTTGTGATCGTGAGATCCTGGTTCGAACGAGCAAACAGAAACTGCCCAGAGCAAC
>JAUWSZ010000418.1 GCA_030609865.1 bacterium
ACCTCCTCGGGGTGAACCCCTTCAACCAGCCGGGCGTGGAGGCATACAAGCAGAACATGTTCGCCCTGCTGGGCAAGCCCGGATTCGAGGAAAAGGCGGCCGAGTTAGAGGCCTCGAATCAGGGCCTGTCTGGCGGCAAGCTTGTGTGTCGCCGAACGTCCCTGTATCTTGTGTCGTGGCGGACAGCCATTCTCGATCGAACCCTACGAACGAAAGGGTACCCATGGAACGCAGACGCTCTGTAATGCTCTTCCTCTTGTGCAGTTTCTGCCTGGGGATGTGGCTGGCCGGATGTTCGACGGGTGGTGATGCCAAGGACGACAAGGGGACCATCAATCTCTGCGTTCCGGACCCGTGCGCGGACACCCAGAACGCGGTACCCGACACGTGCACGTTGTCCTCACCAACCATCTTTTTCTGCGAGTGCGAGGATGGGTACTTCTGGGACCCGGGAACCACCTCGTGCCCACGGGATTTGTGCGAGGATAACCCTTGCGGGCAGATCCCGAACGCGGATCCGGACTCGTGCACGATGCCGACGATCACGACCTATGCCTGCGATTGTGTCGACGACTTCTTCTGGGATGAATTCAACAAGACGTGCGAGGATCCCTGTGCGTCAAATCCGTGTGACACGCTTGATAATGCCATTGTGGGAAGTTGTCAGGGCATCAGTGCCTATGAATACGAGTGCGAGTGTCAAACAGAATACATGTGGCATGCGGTCACAGTTACCTGTGTCGACGACCCGTGTGTTCCCGACCCTTGCGACGAGATCGATAACGCGGTTGATGATAGCTGCGAGAGAAACGATCCCTTTGTGTTCACCTGTGCGTGCGAGGACGGCTTCTTCTGGGAGGAGATCGGCGAAACCTGCGAGGATCCCTGCGCGTCGAATCCGTGTGACACGCTCGAGAATGCCATTGTGGACAGTTGTCAGGGCATCACTGCCTATGAATACGAATGCGATTGTGAGGAAGGCTACTTCTGGGAGGAGGTCGGTAGTACGTGCGAGGACCCCTGTGCGCTGAACCCGTGTGACGCCATCGACAATGCCGTTGAGGACAGCTGCACGGGCATCAGTGTCGATGAGTACGACTGCGACTGTGAGGAAGGTTTCCACTGGGACAGGCTTACCGAATCGTGCGAGGGCCCTTGCGATCCGGATCCGTGCGGGGGCATTCAGAATGCGACTCCGGGCAGCTGCACAGACCTTGGGGAAGGGGAGTTCACCTGTGCGTGCGACTTTGGGTTCATCTGGGAGCACGAAACGGACACATGTGAGAACAACCCCTGCGAGCCAGACGACCCGTGTGAGGCAATCGAGGATACAGTCCCTGAGGGATGTACTCCCGTGGATGAAGATTCTTTTCAGTGCGAGTGCGAATCGGGCCTGAGCTGGGAGAGCGTGAGCATGCGATGCACGAGTTGCGAGCCCTACCGGGAGTGTCTCTTGGAGTGCAGCCCGCTCAACATCAATTTCAACATCTGCCTGACTTCCTGTCGGAGCGGATTCGACCAGGACTGCGATTGCGGGTTCCGTTTTCAGAATCCCGACTATGTCAGCTGTCAAACCCAGTGCAACCAGCACATAGGCCAGCTTCAACGCTGGCTGTGCTCGGTCGACTGCTTCTTCGACGCCTGCCTTTCGGCCGAGGGCCCCTGATCGTGGGGTGGGTCGGTCCTGATCTACCGGAATCCAGCTTCTGCTGTTCGGGTTCAGTGGGTTAGAAGATATACGTATCGGAAAACGAGGGAGGAGGCCATGGAGCCAAAGGATGAATTCATCCACGCGTACCCGGGTGTATCGATCGATTGAATGCGATCAGGAAAGGAGACGATCCGGAATGTCGACTCTCGATAACCCCAGGATGGAAGTCTACCTGAGCGAAAAGCTCGAGGCGGAAGCCTTGTCGATCACCAGCGTATGGAAGAACCTGGAAGGCTGGTCGATGGAGACCTACAGCCTTGGCCTTTCGTACCGGAAGGCCGGCCGGCCGGTGGAGCAGGACATCATCATCCGCAAGGAGCCGGAAACGGGATTGATGGATGACAATTATGATGTCTCGGTCGAGTTCCGTGTTCTGAGTGGGCTCAATCAGACCGAGGTAGCCGTCCCGAAGACGTTCTGGTACGAACCGGACCCGGAGGTCCTGGGCCAGCCCTTCTACGTGATGGAGAAGGTGGAGGGGGACATCCCTTTTCCGTCTCCCATCTCGTTCGACCCTGACTTCCGGCTGATTCCGGATGACGAAGAGCGAAAGAGCCTGGCAGATGATTTCGTCAAGAACCTTGCCCTGATCCACACCGCGGACTGGCGGTCTCTGGGCCTTGACTTCCTGGGCGTTCCCGGCCCAGGTACGGGTTCTGCGCTGATGGAGGTTGAATACTGGGAGGACCGGATTGCGAGGGCCGGGTTCGGCAGGAAGCCCGTGGTTGTCTATGCGGCCAATTGGCTCAAAGACAACCTCGTCGAGAACGACCACGTCAGCCTGGTGCACGGGGATTATCGTTCGGGCAACTACATCAAGCGGGATGGACGTATCCTGGCCATCCTGGATTGGGAACTCGTACACCTGGGGGATCCTCTCAGTGACATCGCATACAATCTGGGCCCCTGGCGCTCGGCTCCGCCGCACAATTGGGTGAGTCATCTCCTGCCTGAGGAAGAGTTCCTGGATCGCTACGAAGACGCGAGCGGAATCAAGATAGACCCGCACAAGCTCGCGTTCTATCATACGCTCGATAAATTCAAGGCGGTCGGAATCGGGAGCACCGCCGCTGGCGCATGGAAGACAAAGAACGGCCTGGACCTGAGGATCGGCGTGTTCAGCATGACCCATTATATCAGTACCTTTGCAGTGCTCAGTGAATTGTACAAGCACCATTCTGCCTCAAAAGGGGGGTGACCATGTTTATCAGCACGGAGGACTACCTGTATCGGATCACGCACGCCCTGGAGCACGTGGTCGCGCCCTTGATCGAATCCGAGTACGGTCGTGGTCAGCTGCTGGCAGCCGTGTTCCTCCTCGACCAGTTGACGGATCGGATCGACTACAAGGCGGACATCATCAAGCAGGAGATAGAGACGAACTGTGAAGCGATCCGGAAGGTCGTCGATGTCGTGGAGAAGAAAGCAGGGGAGGTGCCCCGTGATCTGAAGGTATTCCTCGACGAAATCGACGGCGGGGCCTTCGTTCAGGATCTCGCGTTCCGAACCCGGTGCGATGAAATGTTGTGTATGGCCATTGATTCGTACTTTTCCAATCGAGACAGGTTCGATTCGGCCTCGGCCCACGAGATGGAAGACCTGCTCCTCGGCTCCCTCACCCAGATCGCCTCCCGGGATCTGGGGATGTTCAAGCCCTCCACGAGCCAGAAGCTCCTCCAGCCCAAGGACTCATCCTGAGCACGGCCCTCCGGATTTCGTCTCTATCCGCCGATTTTCTCTTCCCTATCTCTTGACATTGTATTATTTTGTATTACGATGTGTGCTATGAAGAGGAAGCCATCCCCGAAGAGACCGCGGCGGCAAGGGTCCAAAACGGAGAAAGACGGGGGCGACCGGCCGGAGGCCGAACGCAAGGACCGTGTGCTCCAGGCCAGAGTTCCCCTGTCCCTTTACAACATTACGGGCCGTCCCGCGTCCGAATGAGAGGGGCCGCACCCGATGGGTCCGGCCCCGCAGTAGAATGCTGAAGAAACCCCCGTTTCAATCACCTATCCTGGGGCAGACGTCATCGATGCAGAACTCCTGGCCACCTATGCTCAGGCTGGTAACGGTACCCACCAAGTAGAGGGTTCCCGGGCCGCCGGCGGAGCAGCCGGCGCCGGCGCACGAGACAGCCACGCCGCCGACAGGGCTGACGACATCACCGAAGGTCGATTCGTTTCTGAAATCTCCGTTGATCGCGATATTCACATTCCCCCCGTATTCACCGAACTGGATTACGACGCCGTCAGCCAGAGTGGGGAAGGCGAACTGCACGTTGATGTTGCTCAGGAGCAATTCCTGACCCGAACCGCCTGCGTCACACCAGTCAGGCACTATGA
>JAUWSZ010000228.1 GCA_030609865.1 bacterium
CGGACCTGGAACAGGGTCAGGTCCTTGACCGTTGCCGATGCCGCAGAGGGATGACCGCCTCCTCCGAAATCTCTCGCAATCGCGCCCACGTCCATCTCGGGGATTCTGCTTCTGGCAACGAAGAAGATGCGGTTCTCCATGCGGGCAAGCACGAACAGGACGTTCAGGTTCTCCATGTCCTTGAGCTTGTGGACCAGGACGGCCAGGTCGCCCACGTATCCGTCGGCGCTCGCCTCGGCGACGTTCACGTCGATCCCGTGCAAGGTATAGACCTTGCGGGTCTGAATCAGCTCGTTCAGGATCCCGATCTGCTCCTGCGTGAGCTCGGGCGTGATCAGATTCGAGACCGCGTTCAGGTCGGCCCCGCACTCGAGGAGATAGGCGGCCGCCTTCAGGTCGTTCACGGTCGTGGAAGAAAAGGTTAGAGACCCGGTGTCTTCGTAGATCCCGAGCATGAGGATCGTGGCCTCGTCCGGTGCGAGGGAGATCGATCGTTCCCGCAGCAACTCCACCATCAGGGTGACGTTGGCGCCGTAGGGCTTGTAGACCTCCACATCGCCATGAATGTCACGGTCAGTGGGCGGGTGATGATCGTATACGTGGACCTCCACATTCGGATCGTCCACCAGCTGCTGGAACTGGCCGATTCGGTCCCACTGCCGGATGTCGACGAGGATAAGCCTGGTGACGCTCGCCAGGTCGATCCTCCTGACCTTCTCGAAGGGGACCGTGTAGAGGACGCTCTCCAGGAAAAACCGCCGGAGGCTCTTCTCTTGCGAGCCTGGAAAGACCAGGACCGCATCCGGGTAGAGCTTCTTCGCGGCGATCATCGATCCCAGAGAATCGAAGTCCGCATTGATGTGCGTGGTGATGACTTCCATGCCCTGTCCCCTCTACAGGATGCCGAAAAACGGGTCATTCCCGCGCAGGCGGGAATCCCCTGGCATCAGGTGCTTAGGGATCCCCGCTTTCGCGGGGATGACTGCTACTAAAGGGCATCGACATCCTCCCCAGTGGATGTCGATGCCCTTTAGTAGCAGTCACTTGGCTCGGGGATGGTGGCGCTGATAGATCTGCTTCAACTTCTCCCGGTTCAGATGCGTATAGATCTGTGTCGTCGTGATGCTCGCGTGCCCGAGCATGAGTTGCACGGACCGCAGGTCAGCGCCCCGCTCCAGCAGGTGCGTGGCAAAAGAATGACGCAGAACGTGAGGGGTGACGGACGATCTGATGCCCGCCTGGAGCGCATACCGGTGGAGGAGTTTCCAGAACCCCTGCCGGCTCAGCCCCCTGCCGGACCGGTTCAGGAACACGTGTCGGGCCTTCGCGGACTTGGCCAGCGCGGGCCGGACAGCGCTCAGGTATTCCTTGAGTTTTTCCAGGGCCACCTCCCCGACCGGCACGAGCCGCTCCTTTTTCCCCTTGCCGTAAGCCACGACGTAGCCCACTTCCAGATTCAGATCCCGCAACCTCAATGCCAACAACTCGGACACACGAAGGCCCGTGGCATACAGGAGCTCCAGCATGGCCTGATTCCGGAGCCCGAGAGGCTCGGTCGGATCGGGCTGGGCCAGGAGGCGCTCCACTTCGCCCAGCGTGAGGTTCTTGGGCAGGGGGGTCCCGAGACGCGGGACCTCGAGCAACTCGGTCGGGTCCTCGTCCATGTATCCTTCCTTCTGCAGGAAGCGGAACAGGCCCCGGAGGCTGCTCGCCTTCCGCCGCACAGACCGGGCCGACATGCCTCCCTGCCTCTTCTCGAGAACGTAGAAGCGCAGATCCTCGGCCCGAACATCGCGCAGGGGCCGCCCGAGGGTCTCCGCCACCCATTGGATGAACTCGGCGAGGTCCCCGCCGTATGCCTCGAGCGTGTTCCGGGCGAGGCCCCTTTCCACGCGCAGGTGATCGAAGTAGGCGTCCAGCAGTTCGTTCACCTTCTTATCGTCGGTCGGCAAGACGCTTCATCCCTTCTTGAGGAGCCGCTCCTGAAGCTCCTGCAACTTGTTCAACGCCTCCAGGGGCGTCATTTCGGGAAGATTCAACTGCAGGATGTCCTCTTCGATCGGGTGGGCGGCAGGAAAAAGAGAAGGCTGCTCCTCCTCGGGCTGCCCGCGAGCCTTCCGGGACGGCGCCAGCCTGGGTTGTCCCGCATCGTCCCACTGGCCGGACTCCAGGTTCTCCAGGATTTCCCTCGCCCTCTGGATCACGTGCGCCGGCACGCCCGCAAGGCGAGCCACCTGGATTCCGTAGCTGTGGCTCGAGGACCCTTCCATGACCTTCCGGAGAAACAGGATGTTATCTCCCCACTCCTTGACCGAAACGTGACAGTTCTTGATGGTCGGGTACAGGCTGGCCAACTCGGCCAACTCGTGGTAATGGGTGGCAAAGAGGGTGCGGGCGTGCACCTGGTGATCGATGAACTCCGCGATGGCCCAGGCAATGCTGACCCCGTCGAACGTGGACGTGCCCCGGCCGACTTCGTCGAGAAGGATCAGGCTTCTCGGCGTGGCCTTCTCCAGGATGTGGGCCGCCTCCTTCATCTCCACCATGAAGGTGGACTGTCCGCGCACCAGGTTGTCCATGGCGCCCACGCGGGTGAAGATCCGGTCCACGAGGCCCACCCTTGCGGAAGCGGCCGGCACGAAGCTCCCCATCTGCGCCATCAGCACGATCAGGGCCACCTGCCGCATGTAGGTCGACTTGCCGGCCATGTTGGGGCCCGTGATGATGACCATCCGGTTGTTCTCCCCGTCCATGTAGGCATCGTTCGGGACGAACCGCTCCTCCAGGGACATCTGCTCGATGACCGGGTGCCTTCCTTCCCAGACAACGAGCTCGTCGGTCATCGAGATCTCGGGCCGCGTGTAGTTGTTTCGGACCGCCACTTCCGCCAGGCACGTGAACACATCCAGATCGGCCACCGACTGGGCGGTCGTGCGGATCCGCAGGGATTGCTCGGCAACCTGCGCTCGAACCTCTTGAAAGAGCTCGTACTCGAGGTTCTGTGCCCTGTCCTCGGCCCCGACCACCTTCTGCTCGTATTCCTTCAGGGCAGGGGTTGTGAACCGTTCGGCGTTGGCCAGGGTCTGCTTCCGATCGTAGTCTTCGGGAACGGACGCGAGGTTTGCCTTTGTGACCTCGATGTAATAACCAAAGACCCGATTGTACCGCACCTTGAGCGAACCGATTCCCGTTCTCTCCCGCTCCCCGGCCTCGAGGGCCGCGATCCATCTCTTCCCGTCCCGGGACGCCGCCTTGAATTCGTCCAACTCCTGATTGTAGCCTTCCCGGAAGATCCCGCCTTCCCGCACCGTAACCGGAGGCTCATCCTGCAGGGCGCGGTCCAGGAGGCCGACCACGTCCTCCATCGGGTCGATGTGCCTTCGGATGTCCTGAAGGGCCTCGGCCCGCAGGACCTCCAGGCGGTCGTGGATTTTCGGCAGCCTGGCCACGGACTCGCGCAGGCTGACCAGGTCCCGCGGGTTGGCGATGCCGAGGCTGATCCTGCTGTTCAGGCGCTCCAGGTCCTGGACTGCCTTCAGGGTGTCCCGGAGGGCCGGCCGTTCGATCTCGTGCGCTGTCAGTTCGTCGACCGCGTCCAGCCTTCTCTGAATCCTGGCGGCCTTCAAGAGAGGGTACTGCACCCACCGCCTGAGAAGCCTGGCTCCCATGGCCGTCTGGGTGAGATCCAGAACCCCGAGGAGGCTGTTCTTTTTCGACCGATCCATCCAGGTCTGCACGATCTCGAGGTTTCTCAGGGCCGAGTCGTCGAGGATCATGTAATCCCGTATCTCATACCAGGTGATCCCGTGAAGATGCCCGGGGAGCTGTTTCTGCGTCTCCTGAAGGTAGACGAGCAGGGCCCCGGCCGCGCAGAGGGCCTTGCGGCACCCGTCCGCGATCATCTGCTGGATTCGCTCCGGCCCGAACTGCTTCTCGAGCATGGCGCAGGCCGAGTCGAAGGAGAAATGGGAGGACGCCCGGGGGTTCCACAAGGGGGGCTGCCTGCCCCCGTAGATCGGCTCGAAGGTCTTCTCGCGGTCCAGGTTTTGCGGCAGGAGCACCTCCCGGGCATCTATCCGCAGAATCTCGTCCTCCGCCGTGGAGAAGTCCTCGGTTTCGGCGATGCGAAAATCTCCGGTCGAGATGTCCACATAGGCCAGACCGTATCGGCTCCCCTCCTGCGGATCGGGCGGTGCAAGGCAAAGCAGGAAGTTGTTGTGATCCGCTTCGAGATTCTCGGCCTCGAGCACCAACCCAGGGGTAACCACCCGCGTGACCTCCCTGCGCACGATCCCCTTGGCCTGGCGCGGGTCCTCGACCTGGTCACAAATCGCCACCTTGTACCCCTTGGTGATCAGCCTGGAAATGTATCCTGAGACCGCATGGTACGGGACGCCGCAGAGGGGGACCTTGTCCGGGGAGTTCTTGTTCCTGCTCGTCAGGGTCAGGTCAAGTTCCCGGGACGCGATTTCCGCATCTTCGAAAAACATTTCGTAGAAATCTCCAAGCCTAAAAAATAGAATTGAATCAGGGTATTGCCCCTTGATCTGCAAGTATTGTCTCATCATGGGTGTTCGTTCGTTCACGGGCAAGTCCCCTCGAAGCCCCTGTGTGCGCCTGTCACTAGTTTTCTACATCATTTCGCGTGATGCTTTCAACATAAAGAGGCAAACAACTCACTCCGAAAGAAAAATAAAAAATCCAGGAATCGCCCCTTGACACACCGCGTCAAATGATTATCCTTTTCTTGACACACAGCGTCATGTTTGGTAGACTCATAAATAACGCACCGCATCATTAATGGTCTTCACGAATTCTGCATAAGGGGCAAGACCCCGGAAAGGAAGCTATCATGCAGGCAAACACAGGAGTACAGAGGCATCTCTTCAGCGACTTTCTCGTCGATTGGAAACAGAAAACCCTGACCAAAGAGGGGTTGGCCGAAATCGCACTGCTCGTATCGACGACAGCGGTATTGGGATACATCGTCTGGTGGGTTGCGAAGGCGGCTGAGAACTACACGATCCTGGGCCTCGGCTAACCCGAAGCCCCTGGCAAGTCTCTTTTCAGGACCTTCTGCACCACATACACGCAAGGGCGGTGCCTCCAACGGGTACCGCCCTTTTTGTCTTTGTCTTCGGTCCTCCCGTCTCTACGCGATCTTCCCGACGAGTTCCTTGTTGACACAAAACATCTTTTCATACCATATTCCTACACATATACCTATCTGCCATAAAAATCGCCTGCCGCCCTAAGGAGAGACAGATGCAGGACGCAATCGTTCCCTTTCGCATCCAAATCCCGGACAGCGCCCTGAACGACCTCGCGCAGAGGCTTGCCAACACCCGCTGGCCGGACCGGGAGACGCCCGAGGACTGGTCACAGGGGATTCCGCTTGCCTACATGCAGGAAGTCGTCCGGTACTGGGC
>JAUWSZ010000188.1 GCA_030609865.1 bacterium
CTCCTCGCAACAGTCCTTCTTGATGACGATGGGGTTCTCGTACCGGAAGCCGATGTCCTCCTCCGGACAGGCGTACTGCATGGCACAGATGATCAACTCGTTCTCCCTGTACACGTGTTCCGGGTTGGTCCAGTAGGGGAAGGGGCCGTCGTTGAGCCCGATGCGCCACTCGTCACCCATCAGCCCGATGCCGTGCTCAAAACCGGGGACCATGTATTCGGCAAAGCCCCTCTCTTCCGCGAAGTCCATCATCTCCTGGGTGAGACCGACCGGCGTGATGCCGGCGCGATACTTCTTCAGCGTACGCCTCACCATGTCCAGGAAGTTGTCGGCGTGCCACCGCTGCCGATCCGTTGCCCTCCCGATGAAATAGTTGTGCGCGTGATCGCCGAGCCCGAGCATGAACATGGCGTGGATATCCACCATGAGGGAGTCCCCCTCCTGGAGTTCCCTTCGCGTTGCCGGCGTACATGCGCCGCCGGCAAAACCGGTCCGGTATCCGCTGGCGATCTCGTTCCCTCCCGTGAAAGACCATTCGAACTCGCTCCCCTCCTTGCGCATCGCATGGGCGGCAAGCCCTCCGATCTCCGTTTCTGTCATGCCCTTCCATCCGCCGTTGGACAGGGCTTCAAAAACCGCCTTGTGACCGACATCGACAATGCGCGAGGCCTCGCGGAACCGGTTGATGGTCCCCTCATCCTTGATCGTCGCGAGCCTGTCGATGATCGTGTGGGCGTTCACGAGCTCGACGCCCGGCAGGGCTGCCTCGAACTGATCGTACTCGTATTTTGTCAGAAACCCCTCGGGCAGGTAGTTGGACATACCGCTCTCCACGCCCAACCGACCTTTTCCGCTCGGGAGGAGATCCTCGATACAGTCGGCGATTTGCACGATCTGATCCTGCCCCCCTATCGGTACGAATCCGAGGACGTGCTCATCGTCCAGCCAGGAATCGTCCGCCACGCGCGCGGCATCGATGACAAAGGTGAAGGCCGTGGGCAGGCCTTCCGACGGGATGACCAGGAAACTCCTCCAGGGACAGAAGGCGTCGAGGAGCCACGAAAGGGTCCGCAACCGGGAGCCGAGGTACACGTCGATGCCCTCCTCCTGCATGGCCGCCTGGACATCCTTCACGCGTTTCGGGAAATCGATGAAATAGGGGTCGTTCCGTGTCATGCGGATCACCTCTCAGTAGATGGTGGGGAGGGTCGAGAAGACCTTGTTGATTCGATCGGCAAGGGAGGCGAGCTTGAGCGCCTTCACCATGTTCCCCTTCAGCTTGAGCTTCCCGGTGACGAGCGCCGTGTGAGCGCCGAGCTCCGCACGGGAAATCCTGGAAAAGACGTCATAATCACCCGTAATCCTGAAATCGGCCTTTGGGGGTTCCCCCTCCCCGACCTGGAAATCAGCGATGACACCGTTCTCGATGGAGACATACAGGAATCGTTCCTTTCCATCGGGGCAGTTCTTGTAGATGTTGGACATGGATGTGGAGATGTTCTTCATCTTGTCCTTCGTAATCTGCTCGCGAAGGGACTTTTCCGCCATGGCGTGCCATTCGCCACTCAAGTACTTGACTCGATCAGACATAGCCTGCCTCTCCTGTGTAACGTTTGTTCGTAGTCGATATGTCCGAACATGTCCTGGATCAACCCCTTTGCTATTGCAGATTCGCTCTCGTTCTGTCAAGCCTGTTTGCACCGGATTGTTTTACGCACTATGATGGAGGGTCGAATTGGAAGCGGATACTAGCGAAGATGAAGGAATGGAGAGGTCCCATGAAGAGTCTTCCCGTCCTTCGGACCGTTCTGATCGGGATTCTCGGGCTTTGCCTTTTCTCCTGTGCCCCCTACAAGGCGAACGAAGACCGACCTCCGCCTCTGGAGATCCCGGGGGGCTTCAGCGCATCCGGCTCACCCAAGGCGTATGAGGAACGGTGGTGGATCACGTTCGAGGACCCGGCCCTGGACGCCTTTGTCGCGCAGGCCCTCGCGGACAACCTCGATCTGGCCCAGGCCTGGGCGCGGCTCGAGCAAGCCACTGCCCTCGCCCGGCAGGCGGCCGCCAGCCAATGGCCCGAGATCGAAATCGCGACCGGGTACAGCAAGTCCCAATCGAACTTCTCGGGAGGTGACAGGCTGGGCACCTTCTCGATCACGGCGGAACGGATCCCGGTGACGATAGGCGCTGCCTACGAAGTCGACGTGTGGAAGCGAATCTCCTCGCTCAAGCGGGGTGCCGTTCTGGACATGGAGGCCACCCGCGAGGACCTTGAGTCCATCGCCATGACGCTGGCCGCCCAGGTCGCTGAGGCCTGGTTCTCGCTCGTCGAGCAGGGAGCCCAGACCAAGCTGCTCGACCGACAGCAGAAAACGGGACGCACCTTTCTCGAACTCACCCGGCTCCGTTTCAGCCAGGGCCTCGCCTCCGCTCTGGACGTCTACCAGCAAAGGCAGCAGCTGGCCGCAACCCGTGCAGAGGTCCCGCTGGTGGAGTCTCGGAGGGAAGTCTTCCGCCATCAGCTCGCCGTGCTCGTGGGCGACCCGCCCCGTTCCCTCGTGCCACCCGAACGCGACGCCCTGCCGGCCCTGCCGCCTCTGCCCCCCACGGGCCTCCCCTCGGACCTCTTGACCAGGCGTCCCGATGTCCGGTCGGCGCACTTGCGGCTGGCGGCTGCAGATTACCGCGTGGCGGCTGCGGTTGCCGCCCGGCTCCCCGCCCTTCGCATTGGTGCGGAAACGGGATACGAGACCCGGGACTTCGACGAAATCGAGAACATCTTCGACAACTGGATCTGGAGCCTCTTTGCCAACATCACCTGGCCCGTCTTTGACGGGGGCCGGCGCAAGGCAGAGGTGGACCGCAACAAGGCGGTCGTCAAGGAATCGCTCGGAGCCTACGGCCAGGTAATGCTCCGCGCCCTCCAGGAAGTGGAGGACGCCCTGATACAGGAACGCAAGCAGGCGGAGTTCCTCATCGAGCTCGAAAGGCAGGTGCAACTCGCCCGGGACACCCTGCGGGACGCCCGGATGCGCTCCGCGAACGGCCTGAGCGACTACCTGCCGGTGCTGGCCGCGCTGGAGTCCCTCCAGACGGTGGAGCGAAGCCAGATCGTGGCCGAGCGGCAACTCCTCTCCTTCCGCGTCCAACTCTATAGAGCCCTGGGAGGGACTTGGACGCTCGCACTGGAGCCGCCGGCAGAATCGTCCAACAAGAAGGGCTAGCACGAAACCATGTTCACAGGGAAGGGATCGTCGTAGATGAAAGGCAAGGAGATTCTCAGGCGGTTGCTGCCGCTCGCCATCATCGCCGTGGGCGTTCTTGGAGCATGGTGGCTCATCGCGAACCGTCCCCGAGCGCAGCGGGAACAGACAGAACCTATCCCGCCCATCGCCCAAGTCGTGGAGGCCAGGCGATCCACCGAGCCGGTCACGATCGTCGCCATGGGTACGGTCGTGCCGGCCAAGCGTGTCGTGCTCCAGCCGGAGGTGAGCGGGCGCATCGTGGCGCAGAGTCCTCAGCTCCAGCCAGGCGGCCTCTTCAAGACCGGTGACGTCATCCTCCAGATCGATCCCCGCGATTACGAAACCGCGGTCAAACAACAAGAGGCCGCCGTGGAGCAGGCCCATCTCGAGGTCGAGATCGAGAAGGGAAGACAGGTGATCGCGGCGAGGGAATGGAAGCTCCTCGAGGAGGACATCATGCTGGATCAGGCCAGTCAGGAGCTGGCCCTGCGAAGACCCCAGCAGAAGAACGCCAGGGTCGCGCTGGAAGCTGCGGAAAGCAGGCTCGAACAGGCCAAACTTCAGATCGAGCGGACCACGGTTTACGCGCCCTTCAATGCAGTGGCCCAGGAGGAGTTCGTCGACGAAGGCCAACTGGTGAATCCCCAGACACGGCTCGCCACCCTTATCGGAACGGACCGATTCTGGGTGCAGGTCTCCGTTCCCGTGGACCGGCTTCAGTGGATAGCCTTTTCCAATGATGCGGGGAAAGACGAGGCGGCCAAGGTACGCGTCGTCCAGGAGGTAAGCGCAGATTCACGAATCGAGCTCCCGGGCCGGCTGATCAGGCTCCTGGGAGACCTGGACCCGGTGGGCCGGATGGCCCGCGTCCTGGTCGAGATCGAAGACCCGCTCGGCCTGAAAGACAAGAAGCCCCCGGACAGACTCCCCCTGATGCTGGGGGCGTACGTGAAGGTGGAGATCGAAGGCCGCAGGGCGGAAGAGGTCTTCCGGGTGCCGCGGACGGCCATACGAGAAGGGGACCAAGTATGGATCGCGAATGAGGAGGACAGGCTCGAGGTCAGGCCGGTGAAAGTCTTCTGGCGAAGCAAGGATACGGTGTTGATCCGAAACGGATTGCGTGAGGGAGACCGAGTCGTCACGAACAGCATCCCCCTGCCGATCCCCAACATGAAGTTGCGAGTCGAAGGGACATGACCACCGAGACGCACGAGCGAGGGGCCATTGCCTGGATGGCCCGCAACTCCGTGGCAGCCAACCTGCTGATGTGGGTGCTGATCATCGGGGGTATCCTGGTGGGGCTCCAAGTCCAGCAAGAGGTTTTTCCGGAGTTCGAGCTGGACCTGGTACAGGTCCTCGTACCCTATCCCGGCGCCAGCCCCGCCGAGGTAGAACAGGGCATCATCCTCGCCATCGAGGAGGCTGTCCGAGGCCTCGACGGGGTCAAGCGGGTTACCTCGAACGCCTTCGAGGGAACGGGTGTCGTCCAGATCGAGCTGTTGATCGGGACGAATGGGAACAAGGCCCAGCAGGACATCCAGAACGCCGTGGACCGGATCACCTCCTTCCCGGACGAAGCAGAGCGGCCGATCGTCAGCCTGATGACCCGACGCCGCGAGGTGATCTCGCTGATGGTGTACGGCGACCACGACCAACGCGTGCTGCACCGTGTGGCGGAGCAGGTTCGGGAAGAGCTGTTGCAGGACCCGAAGATCGTGCTCGTGGAACGAAATGGAATCCCTCCGCTGGAGATCGCGATCGAGGTCCCCCTCGCCACCCTGAGGGCCTACGACCTGACCCTCGAGGAGATCGCGAACCAGGTGGGCCGTAGTGCCGTAGAGCTGCCCGCAGGAGGGGTCAAGACCAAGTCAGGCGAAGTGCTCCTGCGAACTGCCGAACGCAGGGATTACGGAAAGGACTTTTCCGACATCCCGGTTCTGAGCCGCGCGGATGGAACCGAGATCCTGCTGGGCGACATCGCCCGCATCATCGACGGCTTCGCTGACACGGACGAAGCCGCCTTCTATCACGGGAAACCCGCGGTCGAGCTGAAGGTTTACAGGATCGGGGCTCAGACCCCGGTGGAGGTCGCCGAGGCGGTCAAGGCGCACGCCGTGGAGATCGACGAGAGGCTGCCGCCCGGCATCGGGGTGGCCGTCTGGCGGGACTGGTCCGAGGTATTCCGCGACCGCATGAGCCTGTTGCTCCGGAATGCCCGCCTCGGGCTTCTCCTCGTCCTCCTGCTCCTCGGCCTGTTTCTCGAGGTGCGGCTCGCCTTCTGGGTGACCATGGGGATTCCGATCTCCATCCTGGGCTCGCTGTTGCTCCTACCCGTGTTCGACGTTTCGATCAACATGGTCTCCCTGTTCGGCTTCATCGTGACCATCGGGATCGTGGTCGATGACGCCGTCGTGGTCGGCGAGAATGTCTACGAGAACCGCCAGCGAGGCATGCCCTTCCTCCCGGCCGCGATCCGGGGAGCCCAATGGATTGCCTGGCCGGTCACCTTCTCCGTTCTGACGAACATGGTCGCCTTCATTCCCATCTTCTTTATTCCAGGGACCATGGGGAAGATCTTTCGCTGCATTCCGGCTGTCGTGGTATGCGTGTTCTTCATTTCCCTCGTCGAGTCCCTGTTTGTCCTTCCCGCCCACCTGGGACATCA
>JAUWSZ010000005.1 GCA_030609865.1 bacterium
CCCACCTGATCTGTCCTGATCAGGCTTCGCTGTACACGCCTGCTATGTCTCTTCAGTGACTATACGAACCAAACCAGTGACACCTCCGGTCTGAGAGTTGCTGTCCTTTGTCGTCAAGTGCAAACTTCGTCGTCGACCCTGGGATATCAAGGACCGGCGTTTTTTGTTTGACACGGCGAGGGGAATTCTCCTATGATTCGTTCAGCCTTCACCTCGTTCTTGAACCACAACGGGAGATGGATGAGAGCCATGGGAGATTCTTGCCGCAGGCGTTATCCGGGATGGATCTTGGCCGTATGGCTGGCCTGCCTGTGCTGGCCCCTTCAAGCCCTGGCCGACCCCCCTGCTAGAATGTCCATGATTGATGCAAGGGAGATGACCAGCCACGCCGCCCCTCCCATGGATTCCCGTTTGCACGGGAATGACGAAAAGTGCAAGCCACCGAACATCCTGTTCATCCTGAGCGACGATCATCGATGGGACTTCCTCAGCTGTGTGGGGCATCCCTTTGTGGAGACCCCCAGGCTGGATCGTCTCGCCGACGAAGGGATTCTGTTCTCGAATGCCTTTGTGACGACCTCCCTGTGCACCCCGAGCCGGGCCAGTTTCCTCACCGGTCAGTACGCGCACACCCACGGGGTGCAGAACAACCTGACCGGCTGGCGAAACGAAAACGTCACGTTCCTGGAACTCCTGAAGAGGGCGGGCTACGACACCGCCTTTATCGGCAAGTGGCACATGCCGGGACGCCTGCCCGACCTGCGCGGTGTGGACCGCTTCATCACCTTCACGATCCAGGCCGGACAGGGACGCTACTGGAAGTGCCCGCTCATCGTGGACGGGGAGGAAGTGCCGGCCAGGAAGCCCTACATCACCGAGGACCTGACCGATTACGCCCTGGAATACCTCGAGCAGGAACGGGAGAACCCTTTCTGCCTGTATCTCTCGTATAAGGCGGTCCATCACGCATGGCGGCCGCCCCCCGATCTCGTTGATCTGTACGACGACGTCGAGCCGGACCTCCCGAAAGAGGCGGACACCTGGATCACCACGACCCGGGGCAACATCTTCGTCGGGACCTTTGGCAAGCTCGAGCATCACTACATGAACTACGCCCGTTGTGTCGTCTCCCTGGACAGACAGATCGGGCGTGTCCTGGATAAACTCGACGAACTGGGTCTGGCCGAGGATACGTTGGTCGTCTATGCCGGGGACAAAGGGTACTTCTGGGGGGAGCATCGCCTCGTAGACAAGCGGTGGCCCTACGAGGAGTCCATACGCGTTCCCTGGATCGTCCGCTATCCGGGTGTTATCCCGGACCCGGGTCGTCGTGCGGGCCAGATGGTGGCGAACATCGATCTGGGTCCGACTCTGCTGGCGGCCGCCGGGGTCGAGGTCCCGGAGTCCATGGACGGCCAGAGCTTCCTGCCAGTGCTCCGCTCTCCGGACGCCCCGGGTCGCAAGGCCTGGCTGTACGAGTATTTCCAGGACTTTCCCTACAACGTGCCCGGGCTTCAGGCGGTCCGCACAGATACCCACATGTATATAGAGTACGAAGGCCGGCGCCCTCCTGAACTATTTGATCTGGTGAAGGACCCTCGTCAAAAACAGAACCTCATCGGCACGCCCGAAGGGGACCGACTCCGGCCGGCGTTGAAGGGCATGCTGGAAAACTTGAAGAGAGGGGAGCGTCCGTAACATGGAACGACAGAGCCTCATCCGCAGGGCGGTCACGCCTGCGGTTACCGTGCTGATCGTCATGGCCGCAAGCGCGATCCTCTACGACCAGTCCTGGCGGATTGCGAGCGACGCGCTTCACCAGCTCACGGCCTATGTGTCCGGTCTGGTCCTTTTCGCGAGCATCGGATTCGGCTTCCTGTACGTGTACCCCAGGGCCTTCTTCCGCGGGGCGAGCGCCCTGGAGAGAATCCTCGCCTCCCTCGTGACCCCGTTGGTATGGGACGTGAAGGAAATGCTACGGGTGAGCGAGTATTTTACCTGGGGGGAGTCCCTGTACTATGGCCTGAACCCGATCTTTCTCCTGTGCCTGTGTGTCGGGGCCGCCCAGATGGGCATCTGCGAAATGGCCTGCCGTTCGGTGCGCAACAGGCAGGTTCTGGAATCTGTTCCCGTGATCACGCCGGCCTCCCTGATCCCGGTCCTCGTGGGCCTGCTCGGTGTGGGCGTCTTCTTCGTCTGGGGCATGGGCGTCCACTCGTTCTACATCTATCAGGAGGGGTACAAGGCCCTGTTTACGTAGCATTTTGTATCTCCTTGCCCAGATTTGAGGCAAACATTTTTTGCAACCTAACCCCTGGACCTCTCATCTATAGTTTTCGAAATAGATTTTCGCAACGGGGACTTGTGTCGGATTCGAGGCATCCAAAGAAAGAGGCAAGAACATCGAGACAGCGATTCAGATTGTTGATCTGTCAACCTGGAGAGAAGGAGTTGGAACATGAACGCACCGAGGGGAGTTTTCTTGTTATGTGCCGTACTGCTGGCTGCTGGCTGTTCATCCGTGAGCGTGTCGCATGACTTCGACAGCCAGGTGGATTTCGCAAACCTTCGCACCTACAGTTGGGTTACAGCCCCGGAATCGACGTCTGAGAACGTTCAAAGGGAGCTGGAGACGAACAGCCTGATCGAAGGCCGGGTCAAGAGGGCCGTGAACCAGCAGTTGGCGGCGAAGGGACTCAGGGAAACGACACAGGACCCGGATTTTCTCGTGGCCTTTCACACCGGAGTGCAAGACAAGACAGACATTCAGAGCTGGGGATACGGGTATGGCTATTGGGGGATGCGCGGGGGAGGTGTCTCGACGATCCATTACCAGGAAGGGACCCTGATCCTGGATTTCGTCGATCCCAAGAGCAACAACCTCATCTGGCGTGGCACCGGAAAGAAGGTGGTGTCAGAAAGGACAACGCCTGAGAAGAGCGAAAAAGAGATCAACGAGGCTGTTGAGAAGATACTCGCGAAGTATCCGCCCTCTCCCTGACTCTACAGATTCGCGACGAGTCTGATAGGTTTGGACAGGATCCGCAGCGGCGAGGGCCTCTTCCTCATCCTGCGAACCACCCTCGGTGGGGCCGTGTCGCCCGGTGTGTAATAGGTCCAACGGACCGGCGGATCCGCGGCCATCTCCGTGAGACCGCGCTCGGCTGTCTTGCGCTGCCGTTTCATGACCTGGAGGATGAGTTCCCGGAAGAACCTCTGTCCGAGACTCGGCTGGCCCAGAAGCCTCACGTACCGCTTCTCGAGTTCATCCACCTTGTCCCGTACTTCTCTCGTGGGGGCGAACTCCCGAATGGTCTTCAGAGCGGGGTAGGATCCCTGGGCCTTGCGTGCCAGGTATTCGGCCCGTTGCTGGAAGTGCATCCTGGGGTCGTTGCGGTATCTCTGATAACCCGAGAGCGCTACGCTGTGCATGTTCAGAACAGTGGGCCCGTTGTGATCCATCAGCTTGTCATGGGTCTTGTCGAAGACCTTTCGAAGCTCTCCGAGGCCGAAATTTTTCGTGCGATACACATCGTCCTTCCAGATCTGAATGTCGGACCAGGTATACTCGGGCAGGAGCCGGCCCTCCTCCTTCACACGCTTGTAGCAAGGTGTCCCCGGACAGGGCGTGTAGGGTGCAATCTGGTACATAACCGGGCTCAGAGAGACGAGGTTGTCGATGTCCTGCTCGATGTTCTCCGGCGTCTGAAAATCGAGCCCCAGGATGAAGGAAGCGACGGTGGATATCCCCCGGTCGTGAAGCCCCTTGAAGACTTCACTCAATTCGCTGCCTCCTCGTTTCGTGAACTTGTGGTCCTGGTCGACAACCCGTTCGTAGGTTGATTCCACACCGACCCAGATCGTGTCCGGGCCGCATGCGGCCAGCTCATCCAGATCGAATTGAGAAATCGACTTCATACTGGCAAAGCAGAAATAGCCTGCCTGCCCGATCAGGCCTCCCTCGCGCATGTTGCGGCCCAGCCGGAGGACGTAGTCCTTGTCGAGGAGAAAGTCTTCGTCGAACAATGACATGTTGATGGGCGGAGGCGAGCCATTGAGCCTGGGCACCCTGTTCATGGCGGCGGACATGAATGCGTAGCATTCATCCGGATCCGCCACGACGATCTTCTTTGCCTTGAAGAAGGCGGAAGTGTTGCAGAACTCACATCCGCCGGTACAGCCCAGCGCGACCAGGATCGTCGGTACCGGAACCGGAGGCAGAAAGTCCAACCCCTTGATCGTGGTCCCGCCCATGGGCATGTGAAACTGCGTGATCCTCCTCTCGTAGGGCTCATCGCCGAGAAGCCGGCGAAAGAACCCTACGCCCTCCTCGCGACACACATAATCGGCATTGCTCAGGATATACCCGGCAAGGTCCTCCGGGTCGTGCGGCACGGGATCGTCCAGGCCGGCCACGCCGTAACCACCGACGACGATTTTGGTCTTGGGGCTCACCCTGCGCGCCGCCTCGATCATCTTCGCCACGATGGGCGTGTAGATGCCGATAATCTGGATCCCCACGTAGTCGTAGTTGTTCTTGAGTTCCTCCTCGAATTCCTCCAGGTGAGAATACTCCAATACGGTCGTGTGGGCGTTGATGTTCTCTGCGATCATGTACAGGGCCCAGCAGTGGGAGTGAGAGGTGAAGCTAAAGACCCCCTGCCCCCGGGACAGACGGGATGCGAAGAAGTCGAGCACATTTTCGCCCCAGACAAGAGGATAGGGGCCGCAAGGATTGGCCAAGAGGACGCTCGCCATGTCGCAGTTCTCCTTTGCTCTCCGGGGTGTCTGCTCTTATCGTGTATTGTACGACAGTTCGTGGAAGAATTCTAAGGGCAAGGGATTTTTTGTGTCCTTTTGAGCGTCAGGACCCTTGACAGATCTTCTGCGGAAGCGAAGTGCATCGGTATTTGACTGCCCTCTGCCCACATGTGGGCCAGGTCGTCGTAATGAGGGCTCATGTAATGGCCGGACTGGCCCGGGGGGCAGATGATGGTAGATTTCTCGAAGTCAGAGAAATCAACCACCAGGCGTATCACGCCTCCGGACTCCATCTCATACGGCTTCGTGTTGTCCCACATGCCGGCGTTGATCGTAAAGGTGTCGCCGTCCGTCGGGATGGGACGCAGGTTGAAGAAAGGCAGTTTGGCCCCCATGGGATGCACGAAGGTCATCCGGTGGACCTTCCCCCACGTCCAGCCCTGCGGGTCGGGTCCCAGCCTCTGGGTAAGCTCCTCGACCGCCTCTTCCATACTCTTCAGAACGACCGCATCCCGGGTTTCCCGCAACGGGGTGGTGAGGACGTTATCGAAGAGGATGTGGTCGTCCTGATCCGCCATGCGAATGAGAAGAAGATCCGGTACGTAGATGATGTAGCTCTGCGAAAGGTACTCCGTCCACAACGGCACGCCCACTTCGTCTGCAAAGGTGTTCTCCATCAACCGGAAATAGAATGCATTGAAGAGCGTGGCGGCCGGGCTTTCGGTCCGGATATCATAGTCCCAGCCATCGAAGAGCTTCAGGCCTTTCTCCATGTCGTCCCTGTCCCTGCAGGCCCGAACGACGTGGGGAAGCCACCGTTTGGCCACGACAGAGACCGTGTCCAGCTGCAGGTCTCGCGCCCGTTCGAGCGTTAGTCCTCCCAGGTCCTTGGCCAGCTCCTCGAAGCGAAGGGCCCGTTCGTACAAGTAGTAGTTTGTCAAGTGGTAGTCGGTTTCCTTGGCAGGGTTGTTGAACGAGGCCAGATAGCCTTTCCCCGGGTTCAGGTCATAGGGAAGCCTTTCAAACGGGATGGTTCCCTGCCACGCATACTCGCCCGTCCATCCCGGCACCGGAAGGGTGCCGGTGCCCTTCTTGCGTATCGGTGGAGAGGCAACGTACTGGTAGCCGATGTTCCCCTGCACGTCTGCATAGCCTACGTTCAGGGTGGGGGTCTTCACGTGGCGCAATGCCTCCCGGAATTCCTCGAACGTGGAGGCCTTGTTGAGTTCCAGGAAGCCCTGAACCAGGCCCGTTGGTTCCATCCCGACCCACTTCATGGCCGCGTTGTCCGGTGCAAGGGGCATGACTTCCGAGATGATCGGCCCGTGCCTCGAGATTTTGACCTCGAGTTTCTCTTCCCTGATTCCCTCCTTGGTCTTGATCTTCAGCGTTTCTTCTACGATCCGGAAATCCTCGTATCCGTTCTCCGTCAGGTACTGGTTGGGGTTTTCCGGATGAATCTTTTCGATGAAGTAGTCGAGCTCATCCACCCTGCCGTTGACCATGCTCCAGGCGATCTTCCCGTTGAATCCGACCGCGCTCACGCCCGGCGTCCCCGGTATGGCCCCGCCGATGGCATCGAGCGTGTCCGACTTCAGATGAATGACATTGAACAGGGCGGGGATCCTGGGCTTCAGATCCGGGCTCCCGGTGAACAAGGGTGCACCGGTCGTCGTGAGCGATCCGGAATAGATCATCCAGTTGCTGGCCGCGATTTCCGGCGGGCCCAGGGGTGCTTTGATGGCCGTGGCTGCGAGGCTTCGTGACGGGTAGCGGATGAACGAGTTTTCGTGCGGTCGAGCCCCGTGCCGGGCTGCCGGCCCGGAGACGGTGGGTGCGAAGTCCGGAGGGGAGGGGATGAAGTACTCCAGCGTCTCCCTGTCCGTGTTCTCCCCGATACGGTACAGGATGAGCTCGGTCTTCTTCGAACGGGTCAGGCTGTATGCCATGAGCGTGGCGCAGACCACCGTGTCTTCAGGCACCCAGGGACCGGGTCGCGCACGGAGGAAGACGTACTCACGGGGCAGATGCTTCACCGTCTCGATGTAGGCATTCACACCTCGGGTATAGGCGACGATGATGTCCCTGCATTCCTCGGACAGCTGAGCGAATTCGACGCTTGCCAGGCGGTAGAAGCCCACCGTCTTCATGAACTTGTCGGTCTGTAACGTGGCCTCGCCGAACAGGGAGGAAAGCTCGCCCCTGCCGGCCAGCCGTGTCATGTCCATCTGGAACATCCTCTCCCTCGCTGTGATGTAGCCTTGCGCGAAGAAGAGGTCCTCGTCGTTCTCGGCGAAGATGTGGGGAACGCCGTATGGGTCGAACCTGACCTGGACGTCGGATGCGAGGCCCTCGAGCTCGACCGTGCCTTCGTAGTCGGGCAGGGGGAGTCGGAAAAAGACCCGAGTGGCTGTCACGAGAAGAATGGCGAGGCCCACCAGGATGATCAAGGCGTATTTGACGGTCTTCATGCGTCCTCCCGCGCTATAGAAGCTGCCTGCTTTGCCAAAGCTATGTCATGGAGATACCAAACCATTCCAGGATGCGAGCGTTTTCGTCCCTCGGGGAGGTGTGCGAAAGGTCGTGGACAACGCGCAGGGTGATGTCGGCCCCCATCTGTTCGAGTACCTTGGCATCCCGCTGTGCGATCTCCAGGCGAAACATCCAGTCGAGCGCTCCGTGTACCCAGTAGATCCGCTTTCCACGGGCCCTTTGAAGGTCGGCAGGGGGCAGCGCGCAGGCGATTACGGCATAAGCGGTGAACGGGGACTCGCCCTGCAGGCCGTTGGCCAGGGCAAAGGTCCCCCCGTCCGATATGCCGGTCAGCAGCATCCGGTGCGAATCCACATTCCACTTTTCCCTGACCTCTTCGAGCACGGCCGCTATGGCCGCTCCGTCGATCTGCGGCATGAGCAGGGACCAGGTGGTCCCCGACGAGGTCGGTGCCAGGAGCAGGAAGCGCCGGCTGCGCGCTTCCCGAAGCCAGGTCCAAAGGAAGTCCCGGCCGTGACCGAATCCGCCGTGCAGGGCGGTCACGAGGGGCCAGGCCTGCGAACCGTCGTAAGACTCCGGCACATACAGAGAATAGGATCCCCGGGCATAAGGGTCGCGGTCAGTTCCGACGTGACGCAGGCCGCTGCCGGCCTTGGGCGGAGGATCCGGATCGAGTTCCGGGGCACGATCTCTGACCTCGGGCTCGAGAAAGAACCGGTTGATCGTGGGGAGGGCGTGGCGCAGGCGGAAAAGCTGCTCCTGAGCACGGCAGAATTTCCGAAGGCCCTGCAGGACCTGAATGACCGTCTTCTCCATGTCGCTGCGACTGGACGTTGTGATCAGCTCGAGGGCCTCGGCGACGAGGCCTGCGGATCTGTCGACCGCGTCCCGGACCCCCTCGAAGCCTCGAGAGGGCTCCATCTTGCGGATGTCCCGTCGGGCCTGGTCGAGGGAAGGCAGGAGAGGGAGAATCTCTTCCTGGAGGCTTGGGATGGTGGGCGGATGGAACCTGCGCTGGAGATTCTCGATCGCCTTGAGCGTTCTGACCAGCTCGGAGCAGAGGTAGTCGAGCTTACGGGAAAATAAGGCCATCCTGCCGTTTGCGTCCGATTCCATCCTTGTGTTTATATCAGACAGTCGGGGGGATTTCGAGACCCGTTTCCAATAACGGGTATTTCGAGGGGGAGGTGTCCTGGCGAGGCCCTTGACCCGGAGGGGCGAATGGACTATCAATCTTCCCTTGAAGGGACCGAGTGGTGAAAGCGAGCAAGTCGAAGAAACGTCGAATCGAAGAGTTTGATTTCCAGCCCGGCCGGGTGTTTGCGGGCAAGTATGAAGTCCTGTCCCGTCTTGGTGCCGGCTGGGAGGGTGAGGTCTTCAAGGTACGCGAGATCAACATGGGAATCGTGCGTGCTGCCAAATTCTTCTACCCGCACCGAAACCCGAGGGACCGCAACGCGAACTTCTACGCCAAGAAGCTGCACAAGCTCCGCCTCTGCGACATACTGATCCAGTACCACACCCACGAGACGATCCGGTTCAGGGGGACGCCGATCACCTTCCTGGTGTCCGATTTTGTCGAGGGAGAGCTGTTGTTCGAATTGCTCGAGCATCAGCCGGGCAAGCGACTCACCGTCTTCGAGGGCCTGCATCTCTTACACAGTCTGGCGTCAGGTATCGAGTGCATTCACCTGCTCGGCGATTATCACGGAGACCTTCATGACGAGAACATCATCGTGAGCCGGTATGGCCTGGGGTTCGATGTGAAGCTTGTGGACCTGTTCCACTGGGGCGCGCCAAAGGCCTCGAACATCCATCAGGACGTGTGCGACCTGATTCGGGTCTTCTACGACGTGATCGGCGGGGCGAAGCACTACGCCAGGCATTCCCGGGTCGTCAAGGAGATCTGCTGTGGTCTGAAGCGGACGATCATTCTGCAGAAATTCCGTACGGCGGGACAGCTGCGCGAACACCTGGAATCCATCGAGTGGGACTAGCAGGCCGTTGAAAAGCATCCATCTGCTGCGTTCCACCCATCCTTCGTCACTGCGGCGTACGGTGTACGCCTCATTCCTCAGGGTTTCGTGCGCCTTGCATATGGACGCTTTTGAACGGCCTGCCTAGAATAAGGGCTCTCCCTTTCCGTATGGGTTCGGCACCCTTCGGTACTCCGCCATCGCCTGTTGGGCAATCGTCCGTAACGCTTCTGCTCGCTCCCGGGAAGCGGGATGGGTGGAGAGAAAAGCGGGAACTCCGGCTTGTTCCGCCTCGGCGAATCGTTCCCAGAGGGCCACGGCCTCGTTCGGGTCGTATCCTGCCCTTGCCATGTAGATGGTCCCGATGTTGTCCGCCTCGGTCTCGTGCTTTCGGGAATAGGGCAGGAGGAGCCCGACGTTGGCGGAAAGCCCGATGGCGGCCAGGATCAGCTCTCTGTGTTCCGAGTTCTGGAGGGACACATCCGCCATGCCGAGCCCCATGTTGAGCAGCAACACCTGGGTCATCCTCTCGGCCCCGTGCCGTGCGATCGCGTGGGCGATCTCGTGCCCCATGATGGCCGCCAGCCCGGCCTCATTCTTTGCCACCTCCATGATCCCCGTATACACAGCCACCTTGCCGCCGGGCAGGGCAAACGCGTTCTTCTGCGGGGATTCGATGAGCTTGAACTCCCAGTTCAGGTTCGGCATGTCGGACACCCGCGCAAGGTTCCTCCCCACCTTGTCCACGATCAGGACCCATTTTTTGTTCTGGGACAGCTTCTCCTGGGACAAGATCTCCCTGTAGGCCTCCTCGCCCATGGCCGCTTCCTGGCCGGGCGAAATCAGGATCAGGGCCTTTCGCTGCGTGTGGGGGACCACGGCGCAACTTTGTATCATGATGAGGAGAAGGATCATCAGGGAATGGATAGCCGCGCGTCTCATTCTTTTTCCTTCCCAAGGACGTGCTCGTTTCAGGCAGATTGTATACGAAAAGGGCCAGACATGGTAACGTGATCGGCGAAAGGAGGATCCGAAGTGACCCGGGACCTCGAACTGGACGACTTGAGAAAGAAGATGGACGAAGCGATCTCACGGATGGCCTCGAAGGAGGTCGTCGTCCGCCCCGAAACCATCAAGGACTTCTGCGGGATCGTGCAGGAGACGAATCCTGTCTATTTTGACCTTCAGGAGGCGAGGCGCGCCGGCTTCGAGAAGATTCCACTTCCCGAGTCCTACCTGCTCACATTGATCACCCCCCTGTCGCACGAGCTCTTCACGACAGGCATCGGTCCCCTCCTCGGGCCCGTGGTCCAGGGAATCATCCATACCTATTCGGTGATCGAGTTCCTGGGCCCACTGTATTGCGATACCCCTTACCGTCTCGAACTGGAGCTTGCAGGGTTGGTGCGGAAGACGGGGAAGATGGGCGAATACTTCGTGGGCACCTTTCCCCACAAGGTCCTCGATGCCCGGGACAAGCTGATGGCCGTTGACCGGCACGTCTTTTTCTTGAGAACAGCATAGAGAGGAGTGCAAAATGTCATCTGTCATCGCCTTCGATGAGATCCGGGAGCAAGCGGAAATACCTGCTTTGAAGATCGATTTCTCTGCGGCTCGCAACAAGGCGTACTGCGATTTTGTAAACGAGATCAACCCTCTCCACTTTGATCAGGAATACGCCCGGGCGCTGGGGTACAGGGACATCGTGGTGGCCGGGATCTTCACGGCTTCTCTGTTCCCGAAGCTGATCACCGACTGGCTGGGAAAGCAGGCCGTCATCGAAAGGATGGAGGTGAAGTTCGAGTCTCCTGCCTATCTGAACGACACGGTGACCTACCGCGGCAGGGTCAAGACAAAGGCGATCGAGATGGGTGCGAAGAGGCTCGCGTGCGACGTCTGGTCCGAGAACGCCCTTGCAGAAAGGCTTGCGTCAGCCACGATTTTTCTTTGTTTTCAAGAAGAGTAACGACCCCTCCTTCTTTGTTGACACGTTCCTCAGGTCAGTGGTATTGCGTTAGGTGCATGTAAAGTAATAGAATATTATTACACAGAGTGGCACGAAGCCGAGCCGGATGCTGGTTTGGCCAAAACCGGAAGGAGAATCGAGATGGCACGGAGACTGGGCCTGCTTGTTGTGTTTGCGATCTCAATCGTGGTCTCGGGTTGCTTTGGTGACATTTCCGGGACGGTGACCGAGGACGGGATCGGCCTTGAGGGGCTCACGATCGTCCTCACGGGCAACGATTATATGACAGGGCTAACGGACGACGTAGGGGCCTTCGTGTTCGAGAACGTCAAGGGAGGAACCTACCAGGTTACGATGGATCCTCCTGCGGGCTACACCCGGGCTGTCAGCAAGAAGGTGGTCAAGGAGTATTTCGCTGACGTGACGGGTGTCGATTTTTCGATCGAATCGGTGACCCAGAGACAGACAACGAGCGGGACGGTCGTCGGATGCAGCACGCCGAACGGTGCCCATGCCTGGCTGGGAATACCTTATGCAGCGCCGCCCGTCGGCGACTTACGCTGGAAGGCCCCGACGCCTGCCGCGGGTTGGCCGGATGCATGGCTGGCCCTGGAGACAGGCTCCGTATGCACGCAGATTGCAGACCTTCTTTCCGATGCCCCTGAGGAGCTGTACGGTACACCGATCGGATCGGAAGACTGCCTCTACATGAACATCTGGGCCCCCCCGTTTTCCCCCGGCAGCATACCGACAGGGGGCGACCGGGTCCCCGTGATGGTGTGGATCCACGGTGGCGGGAACAGCATAGGCGACGGGGGAAGCTACGATGGACAGTTTCTCGCCCAGATGTACAACGTCATCCTGATCAGCTTCAATTACAGACTCGGGCCCTTTGGCTGGTTCACGCATCCTGCCCTCGCGACCGGGGATGCCCTGGACGATTCCGGCAACTGGGGCACCCTCGATGCCGTTCATGTCCTGGACTGGGTGCAGGACAACATCGAGAATTTCGGCGGGACCCCGGACAACGTGACCGTGGTCGGCGAGTCGGCGGGCTCCCGGGACACGCTCGCCATGATGATCTCCCCCCAGGCGACCGGAAAGTTCCACCGGGCCGTGGCGGAGAGCGGCGGCATAGGCACGACCGAGGTCGCCGTGTGCTGGAACTACACCGAGGATGGCGGACATTCCCGCAGCTCCCGGGAAGTCATTAACAGCCTCCTCGTCGCGGACGGCACCGCTGCGGACAGGGACGCGGCCATCCTGCATCAGAACGGAATGACCGATGAACAGATTTCCGCCTACCTGTACGGCAAGAGCAACGACGAGATCATGACCATGTACGACGGCGGCTACGGGGGCATGATTTCCTGGCCCCAGATGTTTCGGGACGGCACCGTGTTCCCGACAGCGGATCCGTTGACGCTGTTCGAGGACACCGCGACCTACAACGAAGTGCCCCTGATCATCGGCAGCAACCGGGACGAGAGCAAGCTGTTCATGGTTCTCGACCCGACCTTCGTGAATATCATCGTGGGGCTCCCTGTCGGGGCCAAGGATCCGGCTTACTATGCCCTGTACTCGCAGTATACGACGGATGCGATGAAGGCTGTCTCGGTCGACCGAATCGCCTCGACCCTCAGTCAAACTTCGGGGCAGCCCGGGGTGTTTGCCTACCGGTTCGACTGGGACGAGGAGCCGATCGTCGTGGGGGTGGACATGGGCTTCCTGCTCGGCGCCGGTCACGGCCTCGAGATCGCCTTCGTCTTCCACGACTTCAACCAGTTCCTGGCGCCTGCCTTTGCTCCGATGGTCTACACACCGGAGAACCTCGCCGGAAGGCTCGAACTGGGGGGCAGCATGTCCTCCTACTGGGCGGAATTTGCTTACAACGGCGACCCCGGGACCGGAAGGAGCGGAAGCGAAATCGCCTGGATTGCATGGGACTCGAGCGCTCCGGAGAATGACAAGTTCATCATCTTCGACACCTCGGCCGACGCGGGCATCCGGATGTCCTCCGCCGCAATCACTATCGAAGGCCTCTACGCGGACCTGCTGGCCGAGACGGGCTTCACGACCCAGGAACAACACTGCGGGATGTACGTGCAGCTCTTCGGAGGGTCGGCCTTGTGGGATGACACCGACTACCTGAACCTCGGCGCCGAAGGGTGCGCGGCCTATCCGGTGGATTGAGCCCGGGTGGTCAGATGACGAGACGCTTGACCTGATCGCGGGGGCCCGCGAGGAGCAGGACGTCCCCGTGTTCGATCGGGTAGTCCGGCGGGGAAACGATCGTTCCTTCCTTGCCCTCCTTCTTCGCTCTCTTGATCAGGATGACCTCTACGCCGTGGTTCGACCGCACGTTGAGCTGGCGCAGCGTCTTTCCGACAAAGTGGGAAGGGGCCTCGAGTTCGGCCATGACATAGCCTTCGCCGAGGTCGATCGACTTCGTTCGTTCCACCCAGGTCAGGGCCCCGTGAAACCCGCCCGAGAGATCCCGCCTCATCACCTCGCGGTTGTACAGGTCCAGGACGTCCGCCTTTCGAACAGAGCCGACCAGCTTGCCTTCGGCGAGGACGGGGAGTTCCTCGATGTGCTCCTGGGCAAAGAGCTTCATGGCAAGGTCCAAGTTGTCCTCCGGTCCCAGGCTGGGGTAGGTGATATCCGCCATGTCGCCGGCGATGATCAACTGATCGAGCCAGTCGCGGTCGAGAATCACGCGCCGCAAATGGCGCACCGAGATCGTACCCACATACTCCCGCCCCTCTCGCACGTCGAAGAACTCGTTCTGGGGGGTGTTGACGACCAGGTCCTCCTGATCCCGATTGGGCGTTTTCTGGGAGACGAGCACAGGCTCCCGGGTGATGGCGCTCGAAACGGGCTGGCGCCGCATCACGTCCACCTCCAGGGGTTCGAAAAGCTTGATGCCTCTCCGATGGAGCTTCTCCGTATAGATGGAGGTCCTCTTCAGCCGGGTCGCCAGCACGCAGGAGATTACGCATGCGGCCATCAAGGGTGGGATGATCTTGTAGTCGCCCGTCATCTCGAAGATGATGATCATGGCCGTGAGGGGTGCGTGGGTCGTGGCTGCCACCACCGCCCCCATCCCTACCATGGCATAGGCCCCTGGCCCTGCCGTTTGAGACGGGAAGTACTGATGCACCCAGGTGCCCAGGAATCCCCCGGTCAGGGCCCCCAGGAACAGGGAAGGGGCAAAGATGCCGCCCGACCCTCCCGAGCCGATAGTGATCGAGGTGGCGGTCAGCTTGACGAAGATCAGTCCCAGCATCAAGTACCAGGTCATCTTGCCTGCCAGGGCCATGTCGATCGTCTCGTAGCCGACCCCGAGGATGTGTGGAAAGGCAAGAGAGATGCTGCCGATGATCAGGCCGCCCAGGACCGGTTTGGAAAGATCGGGAATTGGGAGGGCCTCGAAGCCGTCCTCCGCCTTGTACAGGATGATGCTGAAGCCGACGCCGACAACGCCTGCTGCGAGGCCGAGGATCGCATAGGGGAGCATCTCGTAGGCACTGACCAGCTCGTAGCTCGGCACGATGAAGGCGGGCATGTCCCCGATCAGGCTTCGTGTGACGATCGTGGAGACCACGGAGGAGATAACGATCGGGCTGAACTGGGAGACGCCGAAATCGCCCAGGATGACCTCGAGGGCGAAAAGCGCTCCCGCGATCGGGGCGTTGAAGGTCCCTGCGATTCCGGCCGCGGCCCCGCACCCGACAAGGGTTTTGAGGCGACCGGCGGAGACCCGAAACAGCTGCCCCACGGTGGACCCGAAGGCCGAGCCGATCTGCACGATCGGCCCCTCGCGGCCGACCGATCCCCCGGTCCCGATCGTGATGGCCGAGGCCAGGGCCTTGACCAGAACGAGGCGGGTTCGGATCACACCTCCTTGTAAGGTGACGGCCTCCATCACCTCCGGCACCCCGTGGCCCCTCGCCTCCCTGGCCAGCCGGAACACCAGGGGCCCGACCAGGAGCCCGCCGATCGCCGGTATGAAGATCAGGACGTACCACGGGATGGCGCGGACCGCATCCAGGTCGAAGGTCCAGGTGCCGTATGCGATCCTCTGGACCAGCCGGATGAGATGCCGAAACCCGACCGCGCCGAAGCCTCCACCGAGGCCGATCAGTGCCCCGACGAGGATCATGAAGACGTGGTCAGAGGACTTGACCTTCAGGAAACTGACCCGGAACGACGTTACGATTTTATCCAGTAAGACGGACATTTCTGACGATCCCTGGGGACGAATCGATTACCAGCCACAGCGTGAAAAAAAGGGCAACAGTAGCACACAATGCCCTTGAAACAAAGGGGCTTCGAGCTATCTCTCCGGCTTGTCCAGCAGCATGCCCGGAACGACCGCATCCTCCCCGAACCGGTCGGCCAAGTCGTCAAGTGCTGCATGGAGTTGCTGCCTCCGTTCGCGGCCCCCCTCGTCCTCCAGGAGCGACATCTGCCCGGCCGGGAGGCCCGAGGTGAGGCGGGACAGGTAGATGCCGAGGAGCCTCACGGGCCTCGCTCCGGCCTTTGTTTTTTCCAGGAGCTCACCGCAGGTCGCGTAGACCCTGGCCGAGTCGTTGGTCGGGGTGTCGAGGGTTGCGGAACGGGTTAATAGCTCGAAATCGCTGTATTTTACCTTCAGGGTCACGGTCTTTCCCGTGAGGCCGTGACGCCGAACCCGTCGGGCCACCTTCGTGGCGAGGGA
>JAUWSZ010000172.1 GCA_030609865.1 bacterium
CGAACCTTTCGGTGCGGAGGAGCAGCCTGACTGCCACGGTCTGTGGCAGGCCGCTCATCAGACCGGCTTTCTCGAGGCGGGTCACCCATTCGGACACCTTTTCCCGTGAGCCTATCTCCTCTAAGGTCCTGCACAACCGGGCCGGCAGATCCCGGACGAGTTCGACAACGTTTTTGTCTTGCCTCTGAAGCCATCCAAGTCTTTCGGTTTCGTCCAGGAGCTCGAGAAACGGGCCTGGCGGGAGGGGGACCATTTCCCCGATCACGTCGATCCCTGTCGGTTCCTGGAATGCGTACAGTGCAGCTAGAAACTCCCATTGAGACGGCGAAAACGCCGGAAGGTGCTTTGTCATACTTTCACCCTAACTGCATGCAGGTTTTCCGATGCGGGCAAACTCCTCTTCCCTGGACACAGGTACCATACGAAAGCCCCCGCGGTCAACATACGGACCGGCCGGACAATATATGGACCAAAACACGGAGACTTCCAGAGTTCTTTGAGCGAAAAAATATAACTTTATCAATAAGTTGCAATAATGTGCCTGCCTGGCCCGTCTTTTGCTCTGTAAATGCCCAACTCGATTAAGCGTGGAGCTTTTCCGACCCAGGGAAGGCAAGGGTTCTTTCTCAACACTTCAAGGAAGGGAGGTCGAGCATGAGTTACTTTGACGTAAACCTGAACCTCACGGACGAAGATCGCGCCCTGAAGGAGGCCGCACACAAGTTTGCCGCGGAGGTGATTCGGCCCGTGGCAAAGGAACTCGACGGGATGACTCCGGAGCAGGCCATCGCTGATGATTCTCCTTTTTGGCCCTTCCTCAAGAAGTCCTATGAGCTGGGCTATCACACCATGTTGCTTCCGTCAGAGGTAGGGGGAATGGGCCTGTCCCCGCTTCAGATCACCATTCTCCTGGAAGAGTTGGCCTGGGGCAGCTTCGGTCTGGCCCTTTACCTGTGCGTGTCCAGCTTCGTCGCCATGGGGGTCGCCCTCACCGGGAACGAGGAAATGATAAAGAAATTCGTTGTTCCTTTCTGCGAGTGCACGGATGGGAGCATCCGGGGCTCCTGGGGTGCCACGGAACCGGACCATGGTTCCGACGTCATCGGCATGGGGGAGCCGATCTTCTACGAGCCGAATGTACGGTGCAATTGCACGGCCAAGCGAGACGGGGATGAGTGGGTCATCAACGGGCAGAAGGCCGCTTGGGTATACGGCGGGACGGTTTCCACCCACACCCTGCTCCAAGTGCAGACAGATCCTTCAAAGGGCCTTGCCGGCTGGAGCGTTATCGTCGTGCCGATGGATCTTCCTGGCGCATCCAAGGGCAAGCCCCTGGACAAGATCGGTCAGAGGGACTTGAACCAGGGGGAACTCATCTTCGAGGATGTGCGGGTGCCGCTGGAGAACGCGATCTTTGGGCCGGAAGTGTACGAGGGAATCATGGAAGGCTTCCTGACCTTTGCCAATGTCATGATGGCGGCCTGCTCGACGGGTTTGGCAAGAGCCGCCTTTGACGAGGCTTTTGAGTACTGCAAGGAGAGAGTGCAGGGTGGGCGTCCCTTGATGGAGCACTACTCGATCAAACAGAGGATCTTCGAGATGTTCGCTCGCGTAGAGACCTGCAGGTCCATCACAAGGTCAGCCGCCAATCTCAATTACGTCATCAACCCGGGATTTCCCGAGTATTCGATGGCAGCCAAGACCACGGCAACGCAGCTCTGTCTAGATAACGCCGACGACGCGATCCAACTGCTCGGCGGCAATGGGTTGTCGAAAGAGTACCTGCCGGAAAAACTCTACCGTGATGCAAGGGCCACCCTGATCGAAGACGGCAACAACGAGATCCTGGCCAGACACGGCGGCCACACCCTGTTTCAGACCTACCCAAGGGGCCCGATCGAGGGTTGACCTCGAAGCAGCCATCTACTGGAGAGTCAAGGATGGGGAACAACGTCTACGTGGCGGGTATAGGGATGACCCGGTTCACGACGCAGATGGACAGAACCTACCACGAACTGTGCGCAGAGGCCCTGGATCAAGCCTTCAAGGACGGCGACCTGGAGAAGGGAGAGATCCAGGGTGTGTTCTTCTCGAACAGCTTCTGGGGACATTTCGAGGCTCAGCACTGCATTCGAGGGCAATGTGCACTACGTCCTTATGGCTTGCTCGGCGTCCCGATCGTAAACGTGGAAAACGCGTGCGCCTCGGGGTCGACCGGTCTCTACATGGGGTATCTGGCGTTGAAATCAGGGGAGTACGATGTTGTCCTTTGCCTGGGCGTGGAGAAGATCGCCCACCCGGACAAGTCGATATCTTTTGCTGCCTACACAGGAGGGTTTGATCGAACCGACTTGGAGGACACGTTCGGGTTATACGAGGAGCTGTCCACCCGATATGCGGTCCCCATGCCGCCGGATGACGGCCTGGGGAAGAGCAAGGCCATGGAATCCTATGGTGTTGCCGCCCGGTGGCACATGTGCAAATACGATACGACCCAGGAGCATCTCGCCAAGATCGCAGTAAAGAACCGGTTCAACGGATCTCTGAACCCTCTGGCTCACTGGCAGGAGACGGTACCCCTCGAAACCGTGATGGGGGATCGCGTGATCTCCTACCCGATCACCCGGCCCATGTGTTCGCCCGTCGGAGACGGGGCGGCGGCTGTGATTCTGGTCTCGGAGCGGTACCTGAGCCGATTGAAGGGTTGCACACCGGTGCGGATCCGGGCAATGGCGCATGCGTCGGGACATGACAAGCGCGACGTCGACGAGGTGGAGGACATCGGACAGAGAGTGGCCGCCATGGTTTACGAGAAGGCGGGCCTCGGCCCGGAAGACGTGGACATTGCGGAAGTGCACGACGCGACTGCATATGGAGAGCTTCACCAGACCGAGTGTCTCGGATTCACACCTGAGGGGACGGGCGGGGAGTTCGTGGAATTGGGAAAGTCCACGCTGGATGGTGATCTTCCCATCAACACGAGTGGCGGCCTGATCTCGAGAGGGCACCCGGTGGGCGCCACCGGACTCGCTCAGATCTACGAGCTCGTGACGCAGATAAGGCGAAAGGCGGGCCGGCGTCAGGTACCGAAAGACGTGAGGATCGCCCTGGCGGAGAATGGGGGGGGCATTCTCACCCTGGAAGAGGCATCCATGACGATAACGGTCCTGGAGAAAACATGATCCACCTGGCGGAATGTTGAACCACTGAAGATCCACGCTTACCCCAGGTCCTCTGGGGTTTTCACAAAGGAAAGGAGAAAAGAGATGCCAAGCATTTACATTCGAGAGTGGCCCACGGACGCGCCCCATGACCTTGCAAGACAGGAGAATACGTTGCTCGCCGCAAGACTCATGGTGAATTCAGCCATTACCGCTCCTGTTATAGGGGGGGTCCCGCTGATTGAATGTAACCTCGTCTACGGCAGGCAAGAGATGGAGAAGGTAGCGAGGAAGATCGAAGAACTCGCCTACACAAACAAAAGAGAAGTCTGGCAAAACATGTTCAAGACCGAAGCGGTGATGATAAGAGAGTCCGAGGTCATCCTGTTCATTGGCTGCTACCGGGCGGCCAAGAGCCCCTTGGACGCCGAGTGTGGTCTGTGTAATGGGGAACCCAGCTGTCAAAGAATGTATGAAGGATGGCCGAGGGCGAACCTCGGAATGATCGATGTCACGGACAGAAGAAAGGAAACACACATACAGGGGCCTCTTTGTACGGCCAGAATCGGGGATCTCGGATTCGCTGTGGGGTCTGCCCTGAGGATGGCCGTGAATCTCCGTGTCGACTGCAGGCCTCTGTTGAGTGCGAGTCTTGCGGGTCTCGAGCTGGAATACTGCCCGGAATCGCATTTCGTCATTGGACTGCCGATCAGCGCCCAGGCGAAAAACCCCTATGTGGACATCAACCCTGACTATCACCTGATCAATATGCGGTCGATCATGGAGACCATTCGGGAGACATACGTTGTTACCCGGCAGATGGTCCCTACGGACTATCGGCGTCGTGTCGTAAAGCCCAAGAAAGAAGACTGAGAACCCGTCTGCACGCATGAGAGCGAAAAAAGGAGAAGAAAATGGCTGTTTATGATGGAAATCAACAGGCCCAAGAACATCTCCTGGATGCGGCAAGAAACATCGTCCAGGCATTCCTGCACGCCCCACAGATGACCGGAAGAACCGTACTCCGGTCGGCCATCCTAACGGACGAAGACCTGCTTCCGGTGATCGAAATCCTCGAGGAAATGGCCAAGGTTCTTGGTTTTGTAAAGGTCTCCGCGGATACGTATCGAAGAGCCTATGACGCGGGACACCCGCCGGTCTTGTTGCTCCTGGGGGCGGACGTAACCCAGTCGGAACTGGGATGGGACTGTGGGGCCTGTGGCTTCAAGACCTGTGGTGCGTTCAACAAACATGCGAAGGAAAAACGTGGCGTGGGAAGAATATTCGGAGGGCCTTCCTGCAACTGGAAATACTTCGATTACAACGTGGCAGCCTCCTGGGCGTGCGATGCGGCCTCCAGGTTTCACATCGAAAACCGGATCGAGGGCAGTTCTGGGTTGATCTCGATGTTATTGGGGTATCTTCCCGGCTGTAACGTGATCAATGGGCTGCCCCTTGGGCCCTGCACGGATATCTGGTACTACAACCGTCCTGCCTTTCAAGCGGATTATGAATACTGGAAGCAATTGGTGTGTACCTCCATACCCCAGGCCGTACAGCCCTTTGCCGGAACGGGGGTTCCCATGGTGAAGATAGAACCGGACTGGTGGAAGCATCGGCGGTATATAAAAGTAGAAGACGTTCCTGAGTATGAGGCTGCGGGAGAAGAAGTGCGGAAGAACGTGGGTGCCGTCGTTGGGAAGCACATGGATAAGATCCAGGCAAACATCAAGAAACTGGAAGGTGAGCGGATGAAGAAGTTGGTTTAGATGGTGGACTCGAACAAATAGCAGCATTTCTCGATGTGGACCGGGCCGGGCGATTCTCTGGGGAGAGGCTGGAAGTCTGGAGCGCAGCCACTACAAGGGCCAGGTCTTCGAGAAGCTGTATGAAGAAGAATGATCCGTCTTCCATTTGGAGGAAAACAACATGAGTGTCTTTAAAGAAAAGGTTTGCATCGTAACCGGTGCGGCTTCCGGCATCGGCAAGGCTCTGGCCGAAGAACTGGCGCGAAGAGGGGCCAGGGTCGTCGCCACGGATATCAACGAAGGGGCACTGCAATCTACGGTTGCCTCGATCAAGGCGGCAAGTCAGCCGGTGCGGGCCGAGAAGCAGGACGTTACCGACTACGAGGCCTTCAAAAAACTGATCGACGATACGGTGTCCAGGGAAGGCCGCCTCGACTATATCTTCAACAATGCCGGTATAGCCATCCTGGGCGAGGTGCGCGACGCGACTATCGACCACTGGCGCAAGGTTCTGGACGTGAACTTGAACGGTGTCGTCTATGGCTCGGTCCTGGCCTATCAGCAAATGGTCAAGCAGGGCTCCGGGCACATTGTGAATCTGGCATCAGTAGAAGGGTTGATGCCGTTTCCGTCAACCGTGTCTTACGTGACCAGCAAGTTCGCCGTGATGGGGCTTTCCGAAGGCATGTGGGTGGAGGGAAAAGATCTGGGCGTGAAGGTGAGTGTGGTGTGCCCCGGCTTTGTGAGCACCCCCATTTTTGATGTCAGCGACACCGTCGGCATCGAAAGACACAAATGGAAAGAATCACTATCCGCCTGGGAACGCTTTGCCATATCCCCCGAAGGATGTGCCCGGGTCATGCTCAAGGGGGTCGAGAAGAACAAGCCCATCATCACGGTTACCTTCATGGCGAAGGTCATGTGGTGGCTGACGCGTATCAGCCCCACATTGGTCATGAACTTCGTCAGGAAGGATTTTAACAAGTGGCGGGACAAAGCTCGAAGTAGCGCCTGGCAAATCTGTTAAGAAAAAGGTGCTTCGGCCGCTTTCTCATCCTCGCAATGCCCGCAATTTGTGTGACCGTATTTGTGTGCAGGTGTACTAAGCCGCTCGCTGCCCAGAGGATCCGCTCTCCCAACCACTGTCTTCCCCTGGTATCGCGTCCTCACAGACGAGTCTCACGTTCTTACGATAGCTTGTCTCGATCGCGTGCATGAG
>JAUWSZ010000684.1 GCA_030609865.1 bacterium
CCCCTGCGGCCGTGATCACCGCATCCCCCGTATCGACCGGCGCCAGGCCGTTCAACTCCTCCTGGATGCTCGGACCGCCCCGGACCGCAATGGCCGAACCCCAGCCGGAGCCGAGCACAAGGTCTCGACTGGCGTAGTAGACGAATGCATCCACCTCCACATCGGTGACGTCCTCTCTCACAATCCGCAATACCCTGTCGTTGATCTTCATCTCTTTCATTGCCTCCCCCTTATTGGGCTAGTCTTTGTACTGTTTCAGGGCCTGCGCAATCCTCTTCATACCCTGTTTTTCGCAAAGATCCTTCAATGAGTACTCGGAGAGCACATCAACGATCCTGTGGTTCAGAAGCTGCCAGAGAGACCTGCATTCGCACAGGTCGGCCTTGAGGCACTCCTCCGGCCGCTGGACACATTCGACGACGTTGATCGGTCCGATGATGGCCTCGATGATTTCGAGAATGGTGATGTTTTCGGGTACTCTGCCGAGCCGGTAACCACCGCTCCTCCCGCTGAAGCTACGGATCAGCTGTGCGTTCTTGAGCGAAACGACCAACTGTTCGAGGTACCCTTTCGACAGATTGTTACGTGTCGCGATCTCACGAAGATGAACCGGCTTGTCCTCCTCAGCATGTCGGCAGATGTCCAGCATGAGTCGGAGCGCGTATTGAGGACGGGTGGATATTCTCATCAGTGCGGTTACGGGAAAATAGGTTGAAACCAGTGTCCACGTTTCAAAGCTTCGGCAGCCGGGTGTCTCCGTGGCAGACCGACTATTCCTACTTGTTCTGTAGGAATCAATCTCATAGTATATCAGTATGGATTATATGTCAAGGAAGAATTTGGGGGTTTTGCAAGAAAGCAGGGATCAGGGGCCAGGGGTCGGGGATCAGGCCCCCCCCTTGTTCCCAAGCTCCAGATTGGGAACCAGAGTGCCACCTCTGGACATTGCGAGGAGCTTTGGCGACACGGCAATCTCCCGGTCACCGAAGCTTCTAAACCTTCAAAGAATCGGCAACCAGCTCGACGATGCTCTTCACCTCGACATCCAGCTCGTATACCTTGTTGAGCTCGCGGATCTGCGTCATGCAGTTGTAGCAATTGGTGACCACGACCCTGGCCCCGGTCTTACGGATCTGGTCCGCCTTCGCCTTGCCGGCCAGAATCCGTTTCTGGCCGTAATCCGGCGTGGCAGCCAACCCGCCCCCTCCCCCACAACAGAGGTTCCATACCCCGTGGGGCTCCATCTCGACGAAATCCGACGTGACGGCCTCGATGACCTTGCGGGGTTCCTCGATCACGCCCCCCAGTCGCGCGATGTTGCAGGGATCGTGGAACGTAAAGGGTCCTTCCACCGCGTCCTTTTCGACCTGAATCCTTCCCTCCACGATGTAGCGGTGCAAGAGCTCGACCAGGGTCGCCACCTCGAAGTCAAAGCGCTTGCCCAGCAGCTCTTCCGCCTCCCACCGCATCACGCGGTATCCGTGGCCGCAAGGCGAGAGGACGATGTTCTTCGAATCGATTTTGTCCCTGCCTTCGAGCACCCGGTTGACGATCCGCAGGGTCTTCTCCCTGCTCCCCTGATAGAAGGCGTAGTTGGCCGTGTCGAAGGCGTAGGACGAAAACGTGTAGTCCTCTCCGGCGGTGTAAAGAATCTTGACCGCTGCCATCAACAGCATCGGGTAGTCCCGAACCTCGAGCGGGTGAGGGACGAACAGCCATTCCGCCCCCTCCTTGTCGATGGGGGACGAAAAATCCTCCACCTCGAGCTCGTCGCCTACCTCCTCGGCGATCCACTCGATGTTCTCGACGAAGTCTTCGGTAGACATCTCGATGTAGTTCCCGAGTTCGAGGGCAGTATCCACCGGGCCGCTCAGCCCGGAGGGCAATTCGCCGATGCTGGCAAACAACGAACGGGCCGTGTAGAGGGTTCTCCTCGGGTTGAGCCCGACCGGGCAACTCAGGCTGCATCGGCCGCACAGGCTGCAGTCCTCGAAGGCCGCCTTGTAAAGCTCGCCCCTCTTCCGGCCATTGATGATCTCTTCTTTCTTCAGAAAGGGAACCAGGGTTCTCCCGGGACGCAAACTCGTGCGCAGGATCCGCCTGACCCGCTCCGACTTGGCAGCCGGCATCAGATCGGGATCCCCGGTGGAAAGGTAGTAATGGCACGAATCCGCGCACCATCCACAGCGAACACAGGCATTTCTCATGAAAAGCGCGTGTCGGGCGTCTGGATATTTATTGAGAACCTCTCGCATCTTCTGGATCTGCTCATCGGAAAGAGGGGCAATGGCCTGACCTTCTTCTCCCTGGGAGGGCTCCCCTCCAGCCTGTCCAGCTGCACTCGAGTTCTTCTCCATCTTCGTTCCTCCGAAGCTCATCCTCGTAACCCTATCATTTTCACCGAATTCCAGCCACTGGCCACCGTTATCGTCCTCGTCGTCGTCCTCGTCCTCGAACCAAATAGCGTAATTGGAACGACCTGGCCCCCTTTCCTTTGGCTTGCTCGTTCGGGCTCGGGCTCGGGCGCGCAAGCGGGCGGGGGGCCTGATCCCTGATCAGCAGCACGTTCAGCCGGGAGATTCGCCTTCGGCTCGCAATCTTCGCTTCTTGCAGTTCGGAGACAGCCACCGAATCTTGCACTCCGCGTTAGTCGGGCACGGGGGTTGATCGACGAGGACGATTGATA
>JAUWSZ010000686.1 GCA_030609865.1 bacterium
CCAGTATCGGGAGTAGGTGGCCATGCCGCATTCTCAGCCGGACGCGTCGTTGGGCAGGTACAGAATGTAGCGGTTCGCCCTTGTCTCGGTTTCGCCGGTTTCCACCTGGACGGCCAGGAGCAGGGACTCCAGGGTATCCTTGGAGATTTGAAGGCTGTAAACGAGCGCCTCCCTCAACGATGCGCCAAGGGAGACGAGTTCGGCGATCATCAGGCTGTGCCGAATGGACACGCCTATGCCGAGTTGTTCGTTGTTTCGAATGCCATTCACGATCTTCAGGACTTCATCCGCTTGTGACGGTTCCAGACGGGTTTTCCTGACCAGGACCTCTTTCTCCACATCATGGGGCAAGTACTCCAGATGGATGCGGTAGAATCGGTCTTTCAGGGCGGCATCGAGCGCCTCCGTCCCGCTGAATTCATCCCCCTCATTCATGGTTGCGAAAAAGATGACCCGCGGGGCAACCTCTACGAAGCCGAGTTCGTCGATCCAGATGCTTCGGTCTTCCGACAGCACGGAGAAGAGTTCGTTCAGGGCATGAGGGGTTTCCGATCGGTTGATCTCCTCCAGGTGCACCACACAACCCGGCGTCTGAATCGCCTTCGGGAACAGGAACTCCTGATAATAGGTCTCGCCTCCTTTGAGCCGTTGCTGACCGAAAAGCTGGCCGGACTCGAGCAGGAGCCCCACCTGGAAGGTTGCCATGGGTCTCTGGTAGATGTGGGCAAACTGTCTGACGAGCGTTGATTTGCCGCAACCCTGATTGCCGGTGGTCAGGATGTTTACCGGATGCCTCTCCGACATCTTGTGAAATCTGTCGAGGTTTGCCCGGTCCTCGTCCAGGATGAAGTAGTTCGGGTCCAGCGGGGGAACTCTCAACTGCTTGGCGTCTTCCGTCATCCGTTTTCCTTTCACCTTTGACCTTTCACCTTTGACCTGGGATACAGCTGCTTCTCAACAGGCTGTCACAGAGGCATGTTGCCGTGCTTCTTGGCCGGCCTCTCCACTTTTTTTCGCTCGAGCACCTTGAAGGCACGGACCAGATATCGCCTCGTCTCGGCGGGGGGCAGCACATCTTCCACACTCAGGTTGGAGTTGACCTCATAGATCGGGTTGGCATAGGTCTCCTTGTATTCCCTGAGCTTTTCCTCGAGATACTCCTTCGTGGCACCCTCGTCCCGGCTGTGAATGAGCATCACGGCCTGTTCCGGACCAAGAATTCCCGTCTCCATGATCGGCCAGTAGAGCACCAAGTCGGACCCGAGCCCCGAAAGGACGCCCATTCCGAGATTGCCTCCTCCGTATGCCTTCCGAAGGACGACGACGATGCGTGGTACCGTGGACTCGCACAGGGCGTACAGCACCTTTGCCCCGTGCCGGATGATCCCTGTGTGTTCCTGGTCCGACCCCGGCATGTAGGCCGGCGTGTCCACGAGAAGAATCAGGGGAATGTTGTAACAGTCGCAGAAGCGGATGAACCTTGCCTGCTTGTCCGAGCTGTCCACGGTCAGGCATCCGGCTCGGACCATCGGTTGGTTCGCCACGATGCCCACGGTCTTGCCGTCCAACCGGCCGAACCCGACGATGACCTCACCGGCAAACTCCCTCTTCACTTCGAGAAAATCACCGTTGTCGACGAGGGCGTGGATCACGTGGTGCATGTCAAAGGGCTTGTTCGGAGCCGTGGGCACGATGTCGTTCAGCTCGTCACACGACCTGTTCGGGTCGTCCCCTGTGGTGTAGACAGGGGGCTTTTCATCACAGTTCAGGGGAAGGAAGCTAAGCATTCGGCGGATGTCGCTCAACAGATCCTTCTCGTCCTTGGACCGGAAGTCACAGACCCCGCTCTTTTCTGCGTGGACCTTGGCCCCCCCGAGGGCCTCCATGGTGATTTCTTCGCCGGTCACCATCTTGACCACCCGCGGGCCTGTGATGCACATGTGGCTCGTGTTGTCGACCATGTAGATAAAATCGGTCAGGGCGGGCGAATAAACCGAAATGCCGCTGCAGGTCCCCATGATGCCCGAGATTTGGGGGACGACACCGGAGGCGAGGGTGTTCGGGAAGAAGACCGACCCCCCGTGCTTTTCGTTGATGAACGAGAAATGGGTGCGTTTCTTGACGGCATACCAGTCCAGGTCACGAGAAGTCGGAAGCCTCGCACCGGGGCCTTCGTGCAGGCCGATCAGGGGGACGCGCATTTCCAGGGCGCGTTCGATCGTTCGATACATCTTGTACCCGTGTTCGAGCCCGATCGATCCTCCGAGAACAGTCCGGTCCTGGGAATAGACGAACACGGGGCGGCCATCGATGGTCCCGCTTCCGCAAACGATCCCATCGCCGGGCAGGTTCATGGCGTGACCGGCGAGCATATTGATCTCCATCAGGCTGCCCGGGTCGAGGAGAGTCTCCACGCGCTCACGGGCCGTGAGCTTTCCCTCCGCATGGTGCTTGGCGACCTTCTCCCGGCCGCCGGCCTGGCGTACCTTTTCCCGCGCTTCCTCGAGTTCCGTCAGCCTCTTTTCCAAAAATGGGTCCATGTGTTTCCTCCCCCCTCAAACTTTCGGTGTTCCTGGTTCCGTTGGCAGAGAACTATCAGCTCGTCGCTATTGGCAGTTGGCTCTTGGGTATTAGCAGTTAGGTATTAGGTATTAGCTGCCCACCCACC
>JAUWSZ010000499.1 GCA_030609865.1 bacterium
ATAACTACCTGTAACCCATGCGCCTTTTCTCCCGCAAAGAGTACGTCCATACCTTACTCCTCGGTCCCTGGACCGTGGGCGCGCAGGAGGAATTCCTTCTCTTCCCGCGAGATTCTCAGATAGGGTTCGGTGCCGTTTTTCTTCGCCTCCTGCTCGAGCTCTTTCAGGGCCCTCCGCTTCTTGTTGAGAGAGGCCTCCTTCAGAAGACGCAGTCGATCCTCCGGGAAAGGCTCGACCTCGATCCATCCCTGCTCCAGGGCGGCGTCCAGGAAGGCGCGGCCCGCTTCGGTCCGAACGATCAGGGTGTTCCAGTCGTCCTTCCACTCCGTCGACCCCACCGAGAGATCCGCCAGCTCGGACGTGAAGTCAAAGCAGCTCCGGCAGGTCTGCCGGGAATGGGATCGCTCCGAATCGTGGTCCAAGTCGAAGGAGTTCCGGTGGGTTTCCACGATGAAGCGCCCCCTGGGCACGTCGATCCGCTTCAGCTTCTCGTCGCCGGTCAGGGGCGCGAGCATTCTCTCGAAGTCGCGATACGAAAGGGACCACATGCAGAAGAGGCCCACCACGAGGGCGATGCGTTCCCCCGGGAAGGTGGGGTCTTCGATCTGCATGCGCTTTCGCAGGGCCAGGACCTGGCAGGGCCTGCCGACGACGAAGACCTTCTCGTTTCCCTCTTTGAGGATGCCGTCGAGCACCTTGAGGGTCGGGCTGGCCGTGTACTTCGACCCGGAGGCGAGGAGCACCTCGTCCCGGGTCCTTGCCACGAGGGGCATGGATGCGTGCGGCTCGTCCGGATCTTGCGACCAGGCGGTGAGCAGGGCCGCGTCGACGCGGCCGGTCTCGATCGCGAACAGGGCCAGGGCGGTCACGGTTCCGCCGTACTGGGCCTTGGAGCGGACTCCCCCGTCCTTTGCCCTGGCCATCCAGACGGACTCGTAGGGGCCGAGGACGAAGTCGGTTTGCCTGTCCGGTAGGATGAGCCTCCGCAGGGCGTCCAGATCGGTGGCGGTTCGCGGGCAGACGGCATAGCAACGCCCCTGATCCCCGCGGCAGTCGGAGATGAACGCTACGTTCTCTCCCATTTCCTCGATGTAGGGGCAGAGGCCGAGGCACATGCCGCAGACCGTGCAGAGGCCTGCATCCAGCACCTCCTCGCGCAGCTCCTTCGGACCTTTCCCGGTCAGGGACGAAGGTTCGAGTGTGGGATTCTTGCTCGACATGGGCTGCCTTTTCATTCGAAGAGTAAGCTGAAATAATAGCCGCCGCAAACGATCGTTGTCAAAGGAACAGCAAAGGAGACAGAGGCTTGAGAGGGTACGTGACGCACATGCGGAGAAGCAGGAGAGAGGGTTGTCTCATTCTGATTGGCGCCTCGCTGCTGGTTTCTTTTTGTTTGACCTCCGTGGAGGCGCAGACGGCGCCGGAAAGGGAATGGAAGGCCTCGGTCGCCGAAGTGGTTCGAGAGAACCAGGATGCCGTGGTCCAGGTGATCGCCGAGGTGTCTAAGTTCGAGAAGACTGTTCACGATCCTCGATGTGAACGGGGTGGCCATGGACAAGATCCCGTTCCTCGTGCGGATTGCGTCCCCCGGAGAGGGGGAGCCCCTTTCCCTGACGGTACAGACAGGGGAGGAGAAGCGTACGGTTTCGGTCGTCGGCGAGCCCCTGAGGAGGAGGGAGGTCGGGGCCGGAGAGTGAGCAGAGGCGCAGCTTTGACTTCCTCTCCGGTCCGTGGCATTCTTCGAAATTCCATGATCCGTATGTGAAGGCACACCGGAACCACTCCTGTGACCAGCACAGCCCTTAGGAGCCTGATCGAGCGAAAGCCGGGTCCCGGCTCCGACCGCAACAGCGAAGGCAAGACCTCTGCCTCTCCACGTAAGAGGAAAGGCTCGATTTTCTGCTTTCTCTTCCTGGTCGCCGCCATCAGCGTCACCGCTTCACCGGCGCAGGAGATGCCCGAGACCTCGACACCCCCCTTTCTCCACGACCCATTGGCCCCCGAACCCTTCATAGGGGCTGCTTCATTCATCTTCGACAACGACGCTATCACCGGGAACGACAACAAATACACGGGCGGTCTTGGGGTCGCATGGACGTCGGCGGCGACCGAAACGTACAACGAGAGGAACCTGTACCGCAAGATCGCGAACGCCTTTTCTTTCCTGCCCACGGTGAACGCGGAGGGCTACCGGAACTATGTACAGTTCCTGCTGGGCATGGAGATGTACACGCCCACCGACATCAGGTCTCTTGAACCCCCTCCAGGGGATCACCCATACGCGGGCGTCATGTACGTGGATAGCTCCCTGTTGTCCATGAGCCGCATTGCGAGTCATCAACTCACGCTCCGGCTCGGCCTCGTAGGCCCCGCCACGGGTGCTCGGGATGTTCAGAGATGGCTCCACGAGATCATCGGGTCCCCGATCCCGCAGGGCTGGGACACGCAGTTGAAGAACGAGCCGATCGTGAACCTCTTTTACCAGTACAATCGCAGGCTCCTGAGGCGGGCGCCGCCGGATCGGTTCGGGCTCGATTTCTCCTGGAATGGAGGGGCCGGGGTGGGCAACTATTACATCGGCGCCAACGTGGGCCTGATGGGGAGGATCGGATATCGCCTGCCGGACAACTACGGGGTCACACCGCTTCTCGGCGGGGTCGAGTCCATGGTGGGCCTTGCGCCTCCACGGAAGAAATTCCAGGTTTACGCGTTTCTGGGTGCGCAGGGTTTCGGCATTCTGCGATGGCTGCCCACGGACGGCAACACATTCGTTGACAGCCGAAGCGGCGAACGGGATGACTGGTTCCTCAGTCTGTCGGGGGGCATCGTTCTCGGATTCAGCAGGGTGCTCATGTCCTACAGGTATCATGGCCTCGCCGGCCTGCAGGACCCAGAGAACTTCAAGACAGAGAACCGGAACGATTTCGGGACGATCCTGATCACCGTGTTCCTCGGCTAGCAGGCGGCTGAAAAATGCCCGTCTGCGGCGTTGCACTCATTCGAAATACTAAACCACCGGCTCTGCCGGTGAGAACTTACAAGGCTCTGCCGTTTCCAGCGAGAACTCGTGCCCGTGCCCAGGCCGAAGGCCGGTGCCCGTGCCCGATTCAATAACGCAAAGGAAGCTCAAAAGCATGTAGACAACGAGGAATTTGAGCCAATCGGGTCTCCAAATGAAAACAAGAATGCATGGAAATCGTGCCACGCATGGAGAAGAAAGAACCACTCGAATGCCACTCAGCATCCTTGTTTCGGGCACGGGCACGCACACGGGCACGGGCACGATTTCCAGACGGCCCCTTCCAGGCGCCTGCGACTAGGCCACTGCCTCGTGCGCCTGGCATATGTGAGGTCCTTGAACGGCCTACGGTTCAGCCGAGACGCAGCGGTGGGATGGGTTTGACCTGCCGGTTCCTATCGAGACAGACCATTTCGATCACGGCCGTCACCGCAGGTTTCTTCCCGTTGGGTCTCCAAGCTTCCTGGTGAAAAACGAGCCTGTACTTCCCGTCCTGCTCGACAGTCGTTCGTATATCGAGTC
>JAUWSZ010000067.1 GCA_030609865.1 bacterium
AACATCTCGATCGCACTCGAAATGCCACTGTTGTTGAAGGGGGAGCCGGGCACGGGGAAGACCCTCCTCGCACACGCCCTTGCGGAGAGCCTGGACATGAGGCTCATCGTGCTGAACGTGAAGAGCAACATGAAGGCTGTCGATTCCCTCTACCTGTACGACACCCTCACGCGGCTCAACGACAGTCGCTTCTCCGATTCGGGCAGAGACGTGAGCGACATCAAGAACTACATCCGCATGGGGAAGATCGGCCAGTCCTTCACCGCAGAGGAACGGGTTATTCTCCTCATCGACGAGATCGACAAGGCGGACAGCGACTTTCAGGATGACCTGCTGGACGTGCTCGACCAGATGACCTTTGACATCGTCGAGATCGATGAGACCCTCAAGGCCCTCCATCGGCCGGTGGTGATCATCACCTCGAACGCCAAGAAGGATCTGAGCGATCCCTTCCTCGGCCGATGTAATTTCCACCACATCGCCTTCCCTGACCCGGCCTTCATGCGGCGCATCGTGGAGGCGCACTTCCCGGAAATCGAAGATCGGCTGGCCAAGGCGTGCATCGAGAGCTTCTTCAGGTTGCGGGCCCTTCCCCAAGTGGAGAAGAAACCGGCAACCCGGGAGTTGCTCAACTGGATCCGCGCCCTCCGCATGGACCCTGACTTTGACCCCAAAGTCCTCCAACAGGCCCAGGACGTCCCCTTTCTCGGAGTCTTGTTCAAGAAGAGCGCAGATTTCGAGCACGCGCAGAACTGGAACTCTTATTCGAGGTAGGCTGCAACATGTTTGTCGAGTTTTTCTATACCCTCCGAAAGGCCGGGGTTCCGGCCACGCCGACCGCCTTCCTGCGTCTGCAGAAGGCCCTTGACCTGGGCATGATCGAGTCCCTGGAGGATTTCTACGTCGCGGCAAGGGCGATCATGGTGAAGAGCGAACGCTACTTCGACCTCTACGACAGGATCTTTGCGCACCATTTCTACGGCGTGGAACAGGAAGAGGACTGGGAACAAGAGCTGGAGGAATCCATCCGAATGCTCTTGAACGAATGGCTCCGTGACCCGAAAGAACTTGCGGAAATGCTGGGTATCGACCCGGAGTCGTTGCCCGACCTGAGCCCGGAAGAGCTCGTGAAGTACTTCTTGGAAAGACTGAAGGAGCAGACCGAGAGACACGACGGGGGCAACAAATGGATCGGCACAGGGGGCACCTCCCCTGTCGGCCATTCCGGATTCCACCCGGGTGGGATGCGCGTGGGCGGGATGTCAAGGGGCAAATCGGCCATCAAGGTGGCCCTGGAGCGGCGCTACCGCGACTACACGCAGAACACCCGCCTGACCTCCTCCCAGGTCGGAGAAGCCCTGCGTCGGCTGCGACACATGACGCCGGCCGGACCGAAGGACGATCTGGACATCGAGGAGACGATACGCCAGACGGTCAAGCTCGGGGGGGAAATCGATATTGTTTTCAAGCGGAGCCTGCGCGACCGCCTCAAGATCATCCTGATGATCGACAACGGCGGCTGGAGCATGGAACCTTACGTGGAGGTCGTGCAAACGCTCTTCAACTATGCCCAGGCGCAGTTCAAAGACTTGAAGATCTTCTATTTTCACAACTGCATCTACGACCGGGTGTGGGAGGACCCCCAACGCTGCCACAAGCCCTTCCCCACGACCGATTTCCCGAGGCTCGACCCCACCTACCGGCTCATCTATGTCGGGGACGCCGCCATGGCGCCCTACGAACTCGAACACCCACGGGGATGCATCGATTACAGCGAGAAGCAGTCCCGGGCGTCGATCGAGTGGCTCCAATTCCTCGCAGACGTCTTCCGGCACTCCGCGTGGCTGAACCCGATGGTGACCTTCTCCACGGACTACTCGCACGGGTCCTACACCCAGCGCGAGATCGCGGGCATCGTTCCGATGTTTCCCTTGAGCCTGGAAGGTCTGGAGCGTGCGGTGTATCACCTGATGGCGAAGAACTGAGCCCTCAATGGGCGGTCCGCTTGCGGACCACGTTCAGCCGGTTTCTTCCCAGCCGTTTCGCCCGGTACAAGGCCCGGTCGGCCGATTCCAGCACGGCCATCACGTCATCCTTCCCCGATCTTCCGGCCGCCAGCCCGCCGCTCACGGTGATACGCAGGTTCGTTTTCTTCTTCTTTCCTCCCACCGGGATTCGCATCTGGGCGATCGATGAGACAACCTCCCGTCCCACCTTCTCCGCGTACTCGAGAGAGGTGCCCGGAAAGACGACCAGGAGTTCCTCCCCTCCGTACCGGCACGTAATCCCCCGGGGCAGGGCCTTTTCACGAACCTTCTGCGCCACCTCATACAGAACCCTGTCCCCGACCATGTGACCGTGCCGATCATTGACCTTCTTGAAATGATCGAGGTCAAAGAGGGCCAGGGCAAACCGCTTGCCCAGAGACTTGCCCTTCCCCTGTAGAATGTTGTTGCAGTGGCCTCGATTGTAGATGTTCAGGAGCTGGTCATAGTGGGCATGATGGGAGAGACTGGCCGTATGGTTCGCCAGCACCATCAGGGCCAGCGCAATCGGCACCAGGTGCAGGAGCAGGATTTCTCGCTCCGACCCTCTAACGAGGAAGGCAATCGAGAACAGGACGAGAAAGGCCGTGATCGACCAGGCGTAAGGATCGCGTCTCCGGACGGACAGGATGTGCGCCAGGACGGCGACAATCACGTTCAGAGCGAGAACGATCGGCATCTGCTGATTCATCATCCAGGGAACATGTTCTTTCATGGCCGGCGACAGAGCATCCGGGCAGGCGGCGAGGAGGACCAACTCGAGAAGGATGAACAAGGCGAGGCAGAAACGGGTCAAGAGCTTCGGGAGATACGAGGGCACGAGTGCAAGGAGAAGAAGATCCGTGCTGTACAACAGGTACAGGAGAAGGTGGACCCCTTCGTCCTTTCCGATCTTGTGGATCTCCCCGCTCGGCATCTGGAACCCGATGAAATAGAGCATACTGAAGACGCCCATCATCAGAAACAGGAAACTGGCAAGGAGGATCTTGACGTTGTAGAGGCTCCGGTAGGTAAAAAGGGCCAGAACCAGGGTAAGGAGGTACAGGATCAGGGATTGATAAACAAAGGGGGCGGCTAAGAGGTAGTTCCGGATCCTGTTCCAGCTCTCGAAGGAAAACTGCTCGAGCAGGAACAGGCCAACGATGGCCCCCAACAAGATCCAGAAAGGGAGGGCCGCTGAAGAAAATAGGAATCGCTTCATTTCATCCAGGGAGACCAACCTAGATCAAGTCTCCACGGGGATGCCTGCATCCGCGATGTCGAACTCAACTTTCTTGATCTCCTTGAACGAACGGACAACCTCCATGATGTCTTCCTCGCTCCTCTGTAACCCCCTGGTCAACGGACCGGCACTCAAAAACTTTCCGTTGATACGGGCCACATGGCGGGAAACCTGCACGTCCAGGTGCATCCCCTTCGTGCGATCCTCCTGGGCCAGTTTCAACTGAATCTGGCAGGCCAGGGCACACTCATCGATGATCTTCTTCCTTTCAGGAGTATCCTGGAAGCCCGGCTGTTGAACCCCCTTCTCGATCATCGAGCAGGCCGTGTCCAGGCTCAGGAACTCGAGATTGATCACCACGTCGTACAGAGAGGGGTCCAGCCAGTCCACATTGTACAGGAACTTGGTCCACTGGCTTCGACTTTTGTCCACCTGTTCGATGTGTTTCGCCGCCTCTTCGTCACTGAGTCCCTGCTTTTTCCTCACCATACGCACGCGGTACGCCATGGGGGCTATCAATCTAACCTTGAAGACCCCCGGAAGCTTATTCAAGAGCAGATGCCCTTAATGCCCGTGATAGATGAAATCCCCTTCTTGTGCCCGCTCCGCCAGCGCCGTCTGGATGGCCACGAGGTACGGCCTGCGCTCATCGTTTCCGCCGAGTCTCCGCTGAATAAGGCTGGGCACCTTATGGAGTTGCTGGTCGAGCAGATTCTCGGCAATGCCGTACCGGGAGGCGGCATCTCGTATCACCTCTCGCGAAATGGCGGGTATGCCCAGCCGACCCGCGAGGCATTCCGCCAATGCTTCACCACCACTCAACGTTCCCCTCGAGATCGTCACAATTGCCATGGGGTTCTCCTAATGACCTTAGGTATCTGCGCCCGGTAGCCGCCCTGCCGAGTCATTCGACCCGGGAGGGCCTTACTCGGACAGGATCTTCTGGATCTCTTTCAGCTCCTGAATCACCTGGTCCAGGGCGGATTTGCTCTTCCCTTTCTCGAACAGGAGCTCCGGCTGCGAAATCCTCCCGTACCCCAATTCCTTCAGCTTCTTCCGCGCTCCATTGATCGTGTACCGCTCTTCATAGAGCAGATCCTTGATCCTGAAGATCAGCTCCACGTCACTCTTTCGGTAAAGGCGCTGGCGGGAGCGACTCTTGGAAGGGTTGACCATCTTGAACTCGGATTCCCAGTAGCGGAGAACGTAGGGCTTCACCCCTGTGATCTCGGCTACCTCACCGATCTTGAAGTAGAGCTTGTCCGGAATCGGATAGGTCTTTTTCGAAGCGGCCCGCTTGGCTACAGCGCTCATATCGATACCCCCTATCTGTGGGAACTGGGCATGCGTGACACTCATCCACAATCACCTCCCCTTCCCCCCCATCGTTTCCCAGCACGACTATGGTGAATCCTCTTGCCCATCGTTCATGGCCTTTTTCAGAACCTGGCTGGGTTTAAAGGTGAGCACGTTCCTTGCCGTAATGGTGATTCCATCGCCTGTCTGGGGGTTCCTTCCCTTTCGCGAATTCTTCTCCTTCACCATGAAGGTGCCGAAGCCTGAGATTTTTACCTTTTCACCCTTTTCCAGGGTCTCCTTCAGGATCTCGAAGACGCTCTCCACAACATCCGATGATTCGGTCTTCGAGATGCCCACTTTCTCATAGATGGCCGCCACGATATCTGCTTTGGTCATAAATTGTGCCCTCCCCCCATGCAAATGGACGTTTACCGGAACAATACCCTTTCCTCATCCTTTGAGACAAGGATTCAACGCAGACGGGCCCCCAACCCTGGAAGGAGTCGGTCCAAAAAGGCCTCCTGAATCTTGTTGATCTCCTCGTCGGTCAGATTTCTCGATGGATCCTGGTAGGTTATCCGAAAGGCCATGCTCTGCTTCCCCTCTGGAACGGGTGGCCCTTGATAAAGGTCAAACAACTCGATCTCCGTGACGCGGGGATCGGCAAGCTCCCGCATCTTCTCGATCCCCTGACTGTAAGTCATTGCATCGTCCAGCACGAGCGCGAGGTCTCTCTGCACTGCGGGCCTTTTTGCATAGGCCCTGTATTCTCGCGGACGATCCACGCGCGAGGCAAGGCTTGCGAGTTCCATCTCGAAGAGGTAGACCTCGTCATCGATCTCGAAGGCCTCCCGAATCGATGGATGGAGTCTTCCCGCATAGCCAATCTTTGTCGTATTTACTAGAATATCACCGGAACATCCTGGATGTAAACAAGAATTTTGTTCCGATCGATTCCATTCAAATCCCTCCACCCCAAAGGCCTCCAGGAGAACCTCCAGGGCGCCTTTCAGGTCGAAGACATCGATTTCGGCGTCCGGCTGGTTCCATCTCTCCGTATACCGCCTGCCCACCATCACCCCGGCCAGCATCTTTCGTTCCTCGGGAAGGACTTGGTCCGCACAAGGCAGAAACACCCGGCCCAGTTCAAAAAATCTCAGATCCCGGTTCCTCTGCCGCAGATTCCTTGCCACCGTGTCCAGAAGCAAGCCCACCAGGGTGGTCCGCAGGAATCCTTGCGCCTCGCTCATGGGATTCTGGAGCGACACCGGCCTGGTCCGAGCATCCCCATTCGGGAACCCCAGAAGCTTCAGTAGGTCCGGTCCACCAAAGCTGTAATTGACGACCTCGCAGAAACCCATCCCGACGAGCACATCCCTGGCCACTTCTTCTGCCCTGCGCTCCGGCTCCGCAAGCACGACCGAGACCGGGGCCACCGGCATGTGGGTAGGGATCGCATCGTATCCGTAGAGGCGGGCCACCTCCTCCACCACATCCATTCCCATCGAGATGTCCGGACGAAAAGAGGGGGGCGTTACTTCGAATGCATCTCCCTCCTCGTCCCTGACGCTCATTTCGAGCCCTGCCAGGTAGCCGAGAATCTTCTCCTTCTCGATGGACGTACCGAGGAGCCGGTTGATCTTGGAGGCCGACATCCGGATGTTTCTCTGATGGTAGGGGATCGGATGGACATCCAAGGCACCGGCCGGAAGCCTGCCCCCCGCCAGAGACGTCATCAGCCCGGACGCACGGTCGGCTGCCCGGAGGCAACCCTCTCTGTCGATCTCTCGCTCGAATCGGTAGGACGCCTCCGTTGAGATGCCCAGCCGCTTTCCTGTCCTGCGAATTCCCCTCGGTTCAAAAAAGGCGCTCTCGAGAAGCACACGGGTCGTTTCTTCGCTGATCTCGCTCTCCAGGCCTCCCATGACCCCCGCGAGCGCCACGGGCCGGCGGGCATCACAGATCAGCAAATCCTCCTCGCCGAGCTTTCGCTCTTCCCCGTCCAGGGTCGTGATGGTCTCCCCGGGTCTCGCCATGCGCACGACGATCCGGTTCTCCTCGAGTCGGTCCAGGTCAAAGGCGTGGAGCGGCTGCCCCCATTCCAGCATCACGAAGTTCGTGACATCCACGAGGTTGTTGATGGGTCTCAGCCCCACCAGGCTGAGAAGCCTGCGAAGCCAGAAGGGGGAGATGCCCACCCGCACGTCTTCGATGACACGGCCTACATAACGGGGGCAGGCTTCGGGGGCAAGGATCTCTACCGAACTCACCTCTGCGCTGGACGGGCCCTTCTCTTCCAGGGAGATCTTCGGAAGACGCAGTCCCCTCTGCTTCTTGGCCGCGATTTCCCTGGCAACGCCGATCACGCTGAGACAGTCCGGACGGTTGGGCGTCACTTCGATATCGAGGACATCGTCTTCGAGGGCGAGGGCCCTGCCGAGTTCCAGCCCTGGGGATGTGTCCGGGGGCAGTTTCATGATGCCCGTACTATCTTCCGACAACTCCAGTTCGAGTTCGGAGCAGAGCATCCCCTCGGAGAACACGCCGTGGAGTGTGGTCGCCTCGATCACCTTCCCGCCGGGGATCACCGTCCCGGGCACGGCGAGAGGAACACAGTCCCCCACGGCCATGTTCTGCGCGCCACAGAGCACGGTGCGATCCTCCTTGCCCGTGTCCATCCGGCATACCCACAGGCCTTGCGACGAAGGGTGCGGCTCCAGGGAGACGACCCGACTGGTGATCACGCCTTCCAGATGAGGCTTCACGGAAACGCATTCCGATACCTCGAGCCCCTGGTGGGTCAGCAGGTCCGCGATCTCCTGCGCCGACTCCTCGATCTCAACGTATTTCTTCAGCCACTTCAGGGTAACCTGCAACGGAAGGGCCTCCGTTTGAAGCATGACTCCGGGAATGCCTCAGCCGCCGGGATTGTATTCTCTCGACTGCGTCCGCCTCGTCCCCGAAGGTTGTGCGTAAAGGGCGTCTCCTTATAGGAATTGTTGGAGGAAGCGCTGGTCATTCTCAAAGAAGAGCCGGATGTCGTCGATGCCGTACTTCAGCATGGCGATACGGTCGATACCGGCCCCAAAGGCGAAACCCGTGTATGCATCCGGATCATACCCCACGCTCCGGAACACCTCCGGGTGAATCATCCCTGACCCGAGGATCTCCAGCCAGCCGGTCTGGGAACAGACCCGACAGCCGACCCCCCTGCAGAGGAAGCAGCCGATGTCCACCTCTGCGCTCGGCTCGGTGAACGGGAAATAGCCCGGCCTGAACCGGAGGGGCACGTCCGGGGAAAACAGGGCCTGACAGAACACGGTCAGCACGCCCTTGAGCTGGCTGAAGCTGACGTCCCGATCCACGAGGAATCCCTCCACCTGGTGGAACATGGGAGAATGTGTGGTGTCGGAGTCGCATCGGTAGACCTTTCCGGGTGCGATCACGCGAAACGGAGGGGTCCTCGCCTTCATCGTATGGATCTGCACGTTCGATGTGTGCGTCCGAAGCACGACGTCCTCGGCCACGTAGAACGTGTCCTGCATGTCTCGGGCTGGATGATCGCGGGGGAAGTTCAAGGCCTCGAAATTGTAGAAGTCCAGTTCGACTTCCGGTCCCTCCACAACCTCGAACCCCATTCCCTGAAAGACGGCAATGATCTCACGGGTCACAATGGTGAGCGGGTGATAGCCGCCCCGTGAAGGCAACCGACCGGGTAACGAGATATCGATACGTTCCTCTCGTAGCTTTCGTCTTCGTTCCTCGTCCCGGATCTTCTCACGCCGGCCGTCCAGGAGGCCGGCCAGTTCCTGCTTGATCTGATTCGCCAGATTCCCCAGAGCGGGCCTCTCCTGCTCGGGAAGGTCCTTCATGCTCCGCAGAATCTTGGTCAACGGCCCCTTTCTCCCCAGGTACCGGGTACGGAGTTGTTCCACCGTCTGTTCGGTCGTCGCCGACCCCAGGGCCCTGGATACTTCTTCC
>JAUWSZ010000391.1 GCA_030609865.1 bacterium
ATCGGCGTGAAGCGGACAAGGGCGATTCCCACCAGAAGAAGCCCGATGAACAACGACACGCGCAGCCAGACGTTTCTCGGAATCCGCCTTTTCACTGATCGGGCATTCGACATTGCCGGATCATCTCCCTATTCAGGCTCCCGCCACGCTGTTCACGAGGCTCTTGAAAAACGGTCGTCCTGTGCGCAATGTCCGGTGCAGTCGGGGGGGCGTGGTGGGGCCCTGACCCCTGACCCCTGACCCCTGAACCCTGTTCTAATCCCTGATCCCTGACCCCTGTCCTATTCGGGGCTTGGGAAGCGGCGTGGCGTTTGCTTCGAATGTGTAGGCCGCCCGCAACAGGGTTGCCTCGTCAAAGGCCCTGCCCACGAGTTGCAGCCCGATCGGGAGGCCCTGCCTGCCCAGCCCGCAGGGAACCGAGATGGCAGGCAATCCGGTTAGGTTTGACGGGCAGGCGAAACGAATGAGTGCCATCGCAAGGTCGACCTCCGTGTCGCCGATCGACACCGTTTCGGCCCCTTTGTGGGGGGCCGAAACGGGCGCGCCCGGCATAGCGAACAGGTCGATCTTATTGAAGGCCTCGGCAAATTCCTGTTGAATGATCCGTCGAAGGCGCTGTGCCTTGATGTAGTGAACCGCGGAAAAGACCGAGCCGCCCTCCAGCAGCGCGCGTACGTCCTCGCCGTAATCGGCGGCCCGATTTCTCAGGTTGTCCTCATGGTACGCGGCCGGCTCGGCGGTGATCAGGATGGATTCGACCACCGAGGTGAGTTCGATGTTCGGTAGGTGGACCTCCACGACGCGGGCGCCGAGGCCCTCGAGCAGCTCGAGTGCCTTCCTGACGGCCACCGCAACCTCGTCGTCGACCCCGCCGAAGCAGAAGGAAGGATCGATCCCGATTCGGAGGCGCTTCACATCGTTCTTCAGGGCCCTGGCGTACGCGGGGACCTTCTCCTTCGCGCTCGTCGGATCTTTCGGGTCGTAACCCGCCATGGCCGAAAGCATGATGGCCGCATCGTGCACGCATTTCGTCATTGGGCCCACGTGGTCGAGGGACCAGGCGAGGGGAACGATTCCGTGGAGGCTGACGCGGCCGTAGGTCGGCTTCAGTCCCACGATTCCGCACAGGGCGGCGGGCGTTCGGATCGAGCCGCCCGTGTCGCTGCCCGTCGAAGCGATGCACATGTCGGCGGCACGCGCGGCCGCCGAACCCCCGCTCGAGCCGCCGGGAATGCGGCCCGTATCGTAGGGATTTCGGGTGCCCCCGAAATGCGGATTCTGGGTCGTGCTGCCCAAGGCGAATTCGTGGAGGTTCGTCTTTCCCACGATGATCGCCCCTGCTGCACGCAGTCGGGCGACGGAGGTAGCATCCTCGGCCGGAATGCGGTCACGCATGATCTTCGAGCCCGCTGTCGTGAGCATCCCTTTGGTATCGTACAAGTCCTTCAGGGATATGGGGATCCCGTGCAGGGGCCCCAGGTACTTGCCCTTCGCGATCTGCCTCTGCGCGGTGCGTGCCGCCTTGAGCGCCCCCTCTACGTCGACGGTGATGTATGCATTGATGATGGGGTCGAGGTTTTCGATCTGTTCGAGCACGGCCCGGGTGAGGTCGACGGGCGAGATTTTGCGTGATTTCACCTTGGGGGCAAGCTGCGAGATGGTCATCCGGTGAAGTTCGTTCGACATGGGCTCACTCCTTGATCGGCCGGAATATGAGAGCAGGGAACACCTCCGTATAGCCCTCCGGCCGGAGCGTGTTCATCATGGAAATGAGGCCGGTGAAGAGTTCGTGCATCCCGGCCGCCTGATCCGACAGGTCCAGATTCGCCATCCCCTTGAGTTGTTTCCTCAGGAATTCCGGCGTCAGGGCCGCTTCGTTCTCCTTGTTCATTCTTTCCCTCCATCTCTATGTTACCTGGACAGACGCAGGGGATCATGCTACGACATCTGGCAACAAAGGGGAAGCTCTCAGGGACGGCGCTTTTTTTGGGAGCATCCGCTAAAGGACCCTATTTCACGAACTCATTCTCCACCAGCGGGAGGTTTAAGATGGAAGTGACATTCCACGGGGCTGTAAGGGAAGTGACGGGATCGATGCATCTCCTGACCACGGGACAGGACCGCATCCTGCTCGACTGCGGGATGTTCCAGGGGCGACGAAGGGAGGCTGCGGAGAAAAACAGAATCTTCCCCTTTGACCCCCGGCTGGTCACCAACATGGTCCTCTCCCACGCGCACATCGATCACTCCGGACGGATCCCCATGCTGACCAAGAGGGACTTTGCAGGGCGGATCATCTCCACCCGGGCGACTGCAGACGCCTGCGGGTACCTCCTCCCGGACAGCGCCCATATCCAACAGTCGGACGCCGCCTATCTGAACTACAAGACGGTGCGGGCCGCCCTTGGGGAGATTCGGAAATCGAAGAAGGCGAAGAAGATCTCGAAACGCGGGATGGAGGGGATCAAGAAGTCGCTGAAGAAGGGCAACAAACTGGACACCGAGGCAATCAACGGCTTGATCGAGCGCTACAATCTGAAAGGGGTGGACCCCCTCTACACGATAGAGGATGCTCGTGAGGCGCTGACCTACTTCGATGACTATCCGTACCGACATCCGATTACTGTCGGCAAGGGAGTCACTTGCACCCTGTACGAAGCGGGTCACATCCTCGGCTCGGCCGTCACGATCATCCGGGCAAAGGAAAAGAGCCGGACCTTCTCTGTCGGGTTTACCGGGGACATCGGACGGTTCGAGAGGCCCATCATTCGGAACCCGAACCTCGCATTCAAGAAAGAAGACCGGAAATTGGACCTGCTGATCATGGAAAGCACGTACGGGAACCGTGTGCACGAGCCGGTGCGGGATTTGAAGCCGCGACTGAAGAAGGTTCTCCTGGACACCCTTGGGCGGGGCGGTACCGTTTTGATCCCGGCCTTTGCGTACGGCCGCACCCAGGAGCTGATCTACTTGCTCCATGAGCTATACGACGAGAAGGAAGTCCCCCGGATTCCGATCTACGTGGACAGTCCCCTGGCAACGAACATCACCCGTGTGTTCGGGGAGCACCCGGAAGTCTACGACCGGGAAGCCCACGAAAACTTCCTGGAGAAGGGAAAGAACCCTTTTTCTTTCAAGGGAATTCGTTTTGTCCAGTCGGTGGAGGAGTCGATGGCCGTCAACCGGGACCAAACCCCGCACATCGTGATTTCAGCCTCCGGCATGTGCGAGGGCGGGCGGATCCTGCATCACCTGCGTCACAAGATCCACAATCGGAAGAACACGATCCTGATCGTGGGGTACATGGCCCAGCATACGCTCGGTCGACGTATCCTGGAACAGGGTCTCGCCTACGAGGCGTCCGGGCGGAAGGGTGAGCCCCCGATGTTGAAGTTTTTCGGTAAGGTCTATCCACTGAAGGCCCGGGTGGTCAGCATGGGGGGCCTGAGTGCACATGGGGATCAGCAGGAAATGCTCCGCTTTCTAAAGGACTCGAATCTTTCCGTGAAGAGGATTGCTCTGGTACACGGTGAGGAAGACCAGACCCTGGCCTTTGCCGAATACCTGAAAGGGAAGGGGTATGCTGTTATCGTACCTCGAGTGGGGGAGACCCTTCCTGTACGATAGTCCTGGGACGTTATTCTTGGGGGGATCGAGAATATCGACGAGAAGGGGCTGGCAGAGGCCCGGGCCGATTACCGGAACCAGGATGGCGTAGCCGTGATCGAAGCATCGCTCACAGGCGTTGTGCCGAACGGGGAGCAAAGCGAAATCCTGAGGGCGATGGTGGAGGAGTCAGACGATGGAACTTGACGGAAGAACAGCCTTGGTGACCGGATCTTCGCGAGGCATTGGCCGGGCGATTGCGGTGCGCCTCGCCGAGGAGGGGGCGAACATGATCGTCAATTTCCGATCGAGAGAAAAGGAAGCCTCGGAGGTCGTCTCACAGATAGAAGCGAAGGGCAGGAAGGCCCTGGCCTGCCGTGCGGATGTGTCGAGCTTCGAGGAGGTCGATGCCATGGTCAAGGAGGCGACCCAGGCCGTGGGGCCGATCGACATTCTCGTGAACAACGCGACGATCCACAGGGGAAGAAAGGTGGAGAAGCTTCCCCTCGAGGATTGGGACCTCGTGATCAAGTCTTGTCTCTACGGAGCTTTTCACTGCACCCGGTGCGTCGTGCCTTCCATGAAGGAGCGAAAGTGGGG
>JAUWSZ010000385.1 GCA_030609865.1 bacterium
GCCGGCCAATCTGCGCCTCTTCCACGGGGACAAGATCCTGGCAGGCACGATTGCCGGGATGATGGACCCCTTCTTTCTCTTCGGCATCCACGGGGCATTGGTCTCAGGAAGGATTGCGGCCCTCGCGGTCATGGACAAGGAAAAGGGGGAGGCAGAGTTCGCCAGGGTGAACCGTTACTTCACACAGACGTTTCGCGCGAAGCAGCTCTATGAACTGCTGCCGATGAAGGCCAAGCTCGCCATGTTCAAGGCCATGGCCAGGGCCCCTTATTTGTTCAGTCCGGTGATCCCCCTGATATGCCGCGGCATCCCCGGGCACGAAGAGACAGACTACTTCTACCGCAGCTTTGTGGGCCCTGACTACGAGCCGCCGCTGCCTGTTCGTCTGGCAGGGAGGGTGACAAGCACACTGAAGACTCTTTTCGAGAAGAGGTAGCAATTGATCGCTGGACTTTTTTGTGACACCCCAACTTCCGAAGGCCTAGAGGAGGGAACAAGATGAAGAGAGACCGTTTCCCCTGGATTTTTTCTGGCAGAGCAAAAGGAGGACGCAAGGGAATTGGGGGGGTGTTCCTGGCATTTTTCGTTCTCGCACCCTGCCTTCTGTCGTTCTTCACGTCGCAGGGATTCTGTGATGTTGTCCCCGGAGATGTGATCGACGATACGAACTGGGAGAAGGCGCAGGGGCTCCTGGCGGAAGAGGTGCTCAGGGTTGTGAAGGAGGGGAAGCTCGTCATCCACGTCGAGGCGCTGAACTACGACCCTGGCAAACACTTGCCGTCCTATGCGCTGGAAGCGTTGAAGACGAACATCGGCAAGTATGAGCTGGACAAGGACGACTGGATCGTCGAGACGGAAACGGGAAAGCGAGCGGAGAAGATCCTGGGGCATCCTTTCCCTATCATCGATCCGGATGATCCAAGGGCAGCAACGAAGATCATGTACAACACCAAATACTGGCAGTACGTTCAAGGGAGCCTTCGAGGTCCACTGGTTCAGGCCTACCTGAGCCCCACGGACTATCTTCGGGGAGTGGGAGCCTTCAATGTGAACCTTTACATGGATGGAAACCCGGTGGCCATAGCAAGAAACAATCCGGATCGTGTAATGAAGTATCAGATCACCCGGGCGAATAGTCCCTACGATATTGCCGGCACGGCGGTCCTGACCTGGCGCTATCGGGATCCGAAGGCAGAGGACAATTCGTTTGCCTATGTTCCGGCCATCCGGCGGGTACGACGGATGACTCCGGCGAACCGTTCGGATGGAATGATGGGATCCGATATGGCTGTGGACGATGCAGGCATGTATGACGGCAAAGTAACGGCCATGACGTGGAAGCTCTTGCGCAAGCAGGAGCTGCTCGTGCCGTTTGTGGGCAAAGACCCGGAACGAATCGTGCAGAATGAAGACGGGGAGTGGTCCACCACAGAGTATGTTACAGAGATCGTCTTCGGGTATCAGAAAGAGGGGTGGCAGGGGGCCCCGTGGGCACCCCTCAATTTCATCTGGGTGAAGCGACCCGTGTATGTGGTCGAGGTGCATCCAAAGGATTCCTACTACAACTACGGGACCCAGTACATCTATGTAGATACGGAGAACTGGTGTCCTGTCCACAAGACGATCAACGACAGGGCGGGCGAGTTCTGGAAATTCACGTTTCACGCCGAGTTGAACTACGAGGGCGAAGACAAGAAGATGAAGGTACAGAGCGCTGGGAATCAGATCGTTGTCGACGAACGTAACAGACGCTCGACCATAAGTCTGCCTGCCACATCAACAGACATCTGGACCTTCTATGCAAAGACCGATAGACATACCTTCTCCCTGGCGGGGTTTCAGAGGTTTTGCAAGTAGCACGGAATCGCTCTTGTCGTTTCTTGCCAGCCAAAAAGAAGGGGGGGCATCCATGGACTGGAAAAGATGGGTTTGTGCGACTCTCTTTTGTGGCATTCTGGTTCTCGCGTCCATACCGACCGCAGAGGCATTCTACATCGATCCGAAGAAGAAAACCGTGGAAGTCATCGGAAAGGTGCAGAGCCGGGTAACGTTCCGGCTCCAGGATTCCGAGGGGTTTACCCAGCCGATCGACATCCACGTGGGCGACCTCGTGCAGTGGCGGAACCTGGCCTTGATCGAGATCAACCATGATCTCAAGAGACTGACCAAAGAGCTCGATATTCTCTATCCGTTAAAGATCCTGAAAGTAAATGTGAAGTATCACCTGGTGGGCCGCTTCCTGTACGAGGGGGTCTACGACGTGGGGCCTCAGCCCTTCAAAGACGTCAAAGACAACGACAAGGAGAACATTACCAGCTTCAGCCAGCAGTACGAGTTGTGGGAGTGCTATCTTGATCTCGTCAGGGGGCCGTGGTTCTTCCGAGTCGGAAGGCAGAACCTCGCCTGGGGCGAGACGGACAGCTTCCGGCTTCTGGATTCCATCAATCCCATGGACAACACCTTTGGCGGGCCTTTCGAAGACATCGACGACCGGCGCATCCCGCTGTGGATGCTGAGGGGCAGCCACAATTTCGGCCGGCTGGGTCCGGTTGCGACCCTCACGCTGGAGGGCTTCTGGGTGCCCGGTAACTGGGACACCCGTGTGGCTCCCCTGGCGCCTAGCGGAACTCCCTATGCAGCCCCTGAACCGGCATCGCCCCTGGGGAAGCGTTTTCTTACACCGAGCAAGGTGATGTCGAACAGCCGGTGGGGGGCCAGGGTGATGGGCCTGATCGCCAACAACTACAACTTCACCATCGCCCACTACAAGACCTTTCTCGACGCTCCGGCCCTGCGCCTGGCGGTCGGGGACAGTCTGCTCGACGCGGCGGCGGAAATCGTCTATGAGGACGTACAGATCACGGGCGGGTCACTGAGCTTCTGGGAGGAACATACGGATGTGATCGTCCGGACAGAGGTGGCCTGGTTCTGGGACGAACCGGTGTTTATCCCGGAGATCAATACGCCTCTTATTCCGCTCCCGATTTCGATCCCGGGCTTGCCCGGCCTGCCGGCGAATGGGACGATTCCGAAGAAGGACATGCTCAAGTGGATGATCGGGCTGGATAAAAACATCTGGATCCGGGCGTTGAACCCTGTCAAAACGTTTTTTGTCACCATGCAGTACTTTGGCACCTGGGTGCAGGACTATGACGACCGGATGCGCCAACCCCTGGCGCTCTACCCGGATACGGACAATTATCCACTCGCGAAAGAGTTCGAGAACCTGTTCACGGGAGCGATCACCACCGAGTACCTGCACGGCGATCTCGTGCCGACGGTTGCCGTGTTCTACGACGTGCGCGGGGCATGGCTGGTGAATCCCATGGTGAATTACATCTTCGAGCCCTTCCGGTTCATGATTCAATACACCGCCGTTATGGGCAATTTCACCGGTATCGGCGCATTCCGGGACCGGGACCAGATCAGCTTTATCTTCAGCTACCTGCTGAATTAGCCAGGGATGCTTTGGGTGCCGAACCATGGGCAGATATGTCTCCTTGCTACGAGAGATCGGTCTCGAGGATTTGGCCCACGTCGGCGGGAAGGGGGCCCATCTGGGCCAGATGATCCGTGTCGGGTTTTCGGTGCCCCCGGGATTCTCCGTCAAGTCGGATGGCCATGAGCGTTTTCTCGATGCAGCCGACCTGAAGAAACCGATCGAAGAAATCTCCGCTACCATCGATTTTCGTGATCTTAAGGATGTGGCAGAAAAGACGGCGCGGATCCGTGAGATGGTCTCCGCGTCCGAAATCCCCGGGGAACTCTCGGCCGAAATCACTGCGGCTTACGAAGGTCTTTATGAAGAAGGTGAGCCTCCTTTGGTGGCGGTGCGCTCATCGGTGGGCACCAAGGATCTCTCCCGGTCCTCCTTTCCCGGGCAGATGGAGACCTACCACAACGTGCGCGGCATCGAACAGGTGCTGGCAAGGATCCGGGAGTGCTGGGCATCGGTCTGGTCTGCGCGCGCCGCCAGCATGATGCATGCCCTTGCGATCGACTCGAGCATGATCATCATTGCACCCGTGGTCCAACGCATGGTGCCCTCCGCGATCTCCGGGGTGCTGTTCACGGCCAACCCGATCGACGGGAATTCCGGGGAAATGTTGATGGACGCCGCCTTCGGGCTTGGCGAGGCGGTCGTCTCGGGAAGCCTGACGCCGGACCACTACGTCATTTCCAAGAGGGACCTCCGGGTTCTCTCGAAGGACGTGGGCTGTAAGTCCTTCAAGCTCGA
>JAUWSZ010000673.1 GCA_030609865.1 bacterium
GTTGATTCTTGAGGTTTGGGGTCGGATCGTACTGAAGTACATCCGGGTCCGAACCTCAAGAATCGACCCGAAGATTCCGTGCTTGACACCGCTCGCAGTAGAAGGCTTCGTGCGAGATGCGGGCTAGTTCAATGATTCCAAGGAACTCAACAGCCTCTCAGCGGAAGGGGAAATCGCAGGGAAGACAGATCTCATGCAAGGGCTTCTCCCCCTTCTCCCTTTCCCGGATCTCCCGGAGCGGCGTACGCCGAAGGTCTCCACGGCGCGTCTCCCCGGTGAGATCGTTGCAGCAGGCCAGGAGCTGGCCGTCCCAGGTAACGTACAGCGCATTCCTGTATGTCCAACACGCTGCATGCACCCGAGCGGATGTCGGCAGGCTCGAGGTCTGGGGAAGACCGTGAAAATGGCCTCCCCGGTTGTGACACCGCGAGAAGTTGATGTGGGAGATGCCGCGCTCCCTCCAGTACGACGCGAAGTCGCGGGTTTCCTCGCGATTCCAGGGGGTCACCGTAAAGTTCAAGGCCAGAAGGATTTTGTTCGCGCACATGGGCAGGATGCTCTCCACCCTGTTCACGACCTCATCGTACGAGCCCCGCTTCACGACCCGCCTGTACGTCGCATCCGTGACGGCATGCAGGCTCACCTGGAGCACATCCAACCCGGCGGACGCGAGGCTCTCGGCTGAGGGCTCGGAGATCCTCGTTCCGTTCGTCGTGATCCCGCAGAACCATCCGGCCCGCTTTGCTTGTCTCACGAAGACGGCGATGCTTTCGTGCTGCAGGGGCTCGCCAAACCCGCTGAACAGGAGCATGCCTTTGTCGGAAGGGTTGCCGAGGTTCCCGAGAATCAATTGGAAGTCCCCTTCCGAAAGCCTCCCCTCAGGCCGTCTCAGGGAACTCCTCGGGCAGAAGGCACAGGCAAGATCGCACGCCGTGGTCGGCTCTACCTCCACGACCACGGGAGACATGGAAGCTCGCCTGTGAACAAAGGCGTCCTGAATCTCCCGGTATCGTTCTCTTCTTTCTTCGTAAGGAATTGGGACCACTTGAAAGCCTCCCTGGCGCGGGCGCGCAGCTGTACGTGGTTTGTCGGGCGCGGGCGCGGGCGCGGGCACGGGTTAAGGTAGGTATTATCCGACGGAAAGCCCGGAGATTCAACGAAACCTTTCCCGCGTCCTAACCATCTGAAAGAACAAAGGGAGTCCACCAAAACACCAGCCTCAGGGAGGGAACAAAAGATGGCCAAGAAGATGCCCCACGCCGGACATGACAAGCACATGTGCTATCTCGTAAATGTTCGCACGTCCATCACTGACCTCAAGAAGATCGCCAAGGACGCCAAGTACCTCTGCAAGAACTGCGCTCGTGTGGCGAACAACATGAAGAACCTGTGCAATCCTGTGAAGCTCTGATTCAGCAGAGTCCTGAATTGACAGAGCTGAACAGCGCCCCCGGGCGTCGGAAAACCAGGAACCCCATGGGAAGCCTCCAAGACATAAAGGAAGACATTCAGACGGTCTTCGCCAAGGACCCGGCGGCCCGCTCGCTCCCGGAAGTCCTGACCTGTTACCCGGGCCTTCACGCCCTGTGGGCCCACAGGATCTCCCACTGGCTGTGGACCCGTAAACGCACGTTCAGCGCCAGGGGCTTCTCCCACCTCTCCCGTTTCCTCACGGGCATAGAGATCCACCCCGGTGCGCGGATCGGCCGCCGGATCTTCATCGATCACGGCATGGGCGTGGTGATCGGGGAGACGACGGAGATCGGCAACGACGTCCTGATCTACAAGGGGGTCGTCCTCGGGGGAACCAGCCTGGAGAAGCAGAAACGGCACCCGACGATCGGCGACCACGTTGTGCTCGGGACCGGGACAACGGTCCTGGGCCCGGTCGCGATCGGGGACAGCGTGCGCATCGGAGCAGGCTCGGTGGTCATCGACTCCGTGCCCCCGGGCTCCACCGTGGTCGGGGTCCCGGGAAGGGTCGTCAGAAACGGGATGCGAACAGAGACCGACCTGAACCATGGGACCCTGCCCGACCCGGTCGTACAGGCAATCCAGGGCCTCCGCCAAGAGATCACAAACCTCGGAAACAGGCTCGACGCCGTGGAGGCAAAGGCAGGGAAGCGGGAACCTCCTCGAAACCCCGGAAAGCAGAAAAAGAAGAAGCGGTCACACGGCAGTTGAATAGTGCTTTCAGGGCTTCTCGGCAGGGCCTTGAAGCCAGACATGGAGGCGGGAGAACCCCTTCTCCACCTGGTACCCGTAAAGGTCGCACAGGCCGTTCCCGTCCACGTCCTCAGGCCTCACGTAGTTGATCCCGGGCGCATCGAGGACAACCCAGGGCCGCACATCGAACGTCCGTGCGGGAAGGCCGAGATAGATGGCCAGCCTGTCCTCCCCCTTCGCAGCCACGAGGTCCTTGATACCGTCCCGGTTGAAGTCCCCTTCCGTGTTCGGCATGAGCCCGCGGATGTAGTCCGGCCGGTCCGAGTCGAGGTGCAGTTCGAAATTCCCCTCGCTCGCCGCCTTGGCGGGAAACCCCTTCGGCCAGGTCCCGTAATAGGAATGAGACTTGATGTGAACGATCCTTCTCAAGAGGATTTCCACGAGCGGCAAGAGCCCCATCATGACCGCCCAGACGGTCACGTCCGCGTAACCATCTCCGTCCAGGTCATCCAGAGACAGACCGGAAAGGAACCCGCTGGAGGGAAACCTCTGATCCGGCTCCTCGGGCCTGACGCCA